>CACZPJ010000084.1 GCA_902782995.1 uncultured Lachnospiraceae bacterium
CGTATCAATGCAGGAACGATCTACATGGCAGTAAAGGGACTGACTACAGCAGGCTATATCGGTAAGATGGTACTTCCGTTTACAATTAAGCAGAAGTCCATTATGTCGAATGACATTGTTCCGACTGCAATACCGGATCAGACTTATGGCGGCGGTAACGTCCGCCCATCCGTAGTACTGACAGATAAGTCTGTAGGTACACTTGTACCGACGAGTGCATATTCGGTTACCTATACCAATAACAATAAGATCGGTACAGCTTATGCAGTTGTAACAGCGAATGAGAATGGCAATTACACCGGAAGCAGAAGCATCTCTTTTGTAATCAAGGAAGAGAATATCAGCGGAGCAACCGTTAACACGATCGCAGATCAGTATTACACCGGTAAGGCAATCACACCGGATCCGGAAGTGTACTTCAATGGAACACGTCTGGTAAAGGGCGTAGATTATAAGGTAACAGTAGATGAGAACTTTGGTGATAACATCAAGGCAGGAATCGGAACGATCCTGATCCAGGGAATGGGTAACTATAAGGGAACCAAGGCTGTTTCCTTTAAGATCCGTGCAAGCCTTCAGGATGCGACGATCAGTACTGTAACGAATCAGCTCTATACCGGTAAGGAAATCAGACCTTCCGTAACAGTAATCTGTGGTGGAAGAAAGCTGGTAAATGGAACGGATTATGTGATCAGTTATCTGAACAATGTAAAGATTGGTGATGCATTTATCATCATTGAACCAAGGGATGATTCCGTATATAGTGGTTCCCGTGTTGTGAAGTTTGCAATCTGCAACAGCATTGATCAGGCCACCATCACCGGAATTCCGACCTCACAGACCTATACGAAGTCCGTGATCGCTCCGGAACCGGTAGTTAAGGTTGGTAACACGAAGCTGAAAAAGGGAACAGATTACACCGTAACATGGAAGAATGATATCAATGTAGGTACTGCATCTGTAACTGTAACCGGTGTTGGAAAATACGCAGGTTCAAAGACCGTTACTTACAAGATCATTGCAAAGGGTATTTCCAGATGTAGTGTAAGTAAGGTTACAGATCAGAATTATACCGGTAAGACACAGAAGCCATCCATAACGATCAAGGATGGAAGCAAGGTACTTGCGAAGAATGTGGATTATACGATAAGCTACAGCAACAATAAGAATATTGGTACAGCTACGATTACAATCAAAGGAAAAGGAAATTATTCCGGAACCTTCAAGCGTACCTTCAAGATTGTTTCTGCAACCATTACCGGATTAAAAGCCAGTGCACAGAAAACAACTTCCGTGAAGTTAAGCTGGAGCAAGAAGAGCAAGATTACCGGCTATCAGGTATACACAAACAACAGCAGAACGAGACTGACACAGCAGAAGGGTACTTCCTACACGATCAAGAATCTGAAGGCAGGAACAACCTACAAGTATAAAGTAAGAACCTACACAGTTGTGGGCAAGAAGACCTATTATGGTTCCATTGCAACGATCACCTTCGCAACAGCACCGGAGAAAGCAGTTGCATCAGCAAAAGCATCCGGTAAAAAGGCAGTGAAGGTTTCCTGGAAAAAAGTTTCCGGTGCAAGTGGATATGAGATCTATTATGCAACATCGAAAAATGGTACTTACAAGAAGGCTGCCACAGTGATCAAAGGAAATGTATTAAGTTATACGAATACCAAGCTGACAACGGGTAAGACGTATTACTATAAGGTACGTGCTTATCGTATGGCAGATAGCAAAAAGGCATATGGTTCATTCTCCACTGTTGTATCCGCCAAGGCAAAATAAGAAATCCAGATAAGGCAGATGAATCATAAGGTATGGAAGAAAAAAAGTATAAGCTGGGAAATTATGAATTCGAAACCTTAAGAGAATACAGACAGGCGCAGGAGGATCTCAAAAAGATCAAGTACATTACGGATGAATTGGATATCCATGATCCGGAAACGGCACTGCGCCTGTACAATTTGATGCGGAGCAAGCAGATCCGCTTTAAGAGTGAAGTCGGAAAATCTTTTTTCTGGTGCATCTCAGACATTGTGGCTGAGAATTCACAGAGTATGATCCGGGCGAAACAGAACAAACAGACCGAAGAGAAGATTGAGCCGATCGTGGAAACGAATTGGCGCAGGATCATCGGACTGGCATTTATTGTGATCGCTGTCATCTGTTTCGGATATTATGGGATCTGCGAGATACGGGATTACCGTGCAGCGAAAAAGCTAGAGAACTTACAGAAGGTATCAGAGGTCAATAACATCGTTACCTTTACAAGCACAGAGGAAGACAGTCAGACAGAAACAGAGACAGAAACCGAGACGGAGACAGAAGTTACACCGCCGCCGATTCTCGAAGAATATGCAGCGCGCCATGATCAGAATCCTGAGATGGTGGGATGGCTGAAGATAGAAGGAACCCAGATTAATTATCCGGTTATGCAGTCCTCGCAGGATCAGTATGATTATTATCTGAGTCATGCATTTGATAAGACTGAGGATATGAATGGAACCTTGTTTGTAGATGCAAGAAATAACATCATCAAACGGGATACGAACCTGATCATCTACGGACATAATATGAAAAGCGGAATGATGTTCGGTTCCTTAAAAAGCTATCTGGATCAAAGCTATCTGGATGAACATAAGACGATACAGTTTGATACGATCTATGAAAAGGGAACCTATCAGATTGTTGCGGTTTGTCTGTCTAAGGTAGAATATCAGGATGAAGACGCTTTTCGTTATTATAATTTCTTAAAGGCGAAGGACGAGTCAGCATTTAATGACTATCTCGCGAATATCCGTGGACTCGAAGTATTCGGAAATGGGATAGATTTAAAATATGGTGATCAATTATTGACACTATCTACTTGTAATAACTACATAGAAGATGGTAGAATGTTTATAGTAGCAAAGAAAATTTAACATGACTGGGAGAAAAGAAAATGAAGAAAACAGTAAGAAAAGGAGTAGCTGTACTGGCAATGCTTTGCATGATGTGCTGTTTATGCCTGAACGGTCTGACAGTATATGCTACGGAGGTAAGTGAAGGTGGCACAGGCGCAGATGAGAATGGATTTACGGTAGACAGTACGGGAGCACTTGTTTCCTATACCGGTGTTGGTGGTGACATTACCGTTCCATCGAATGTAACATCGATTGCAGGAAATGTATTTTCCGGTAATACAACACTTACAAGCGTAACGATTCCGGGAAGCGTGGCAGTGATCGGAGATGGTCTGTTTACGAATTGTACAAGCCTTACAACCGTAACGATCCAGGGTAATATTTCATCAATTCCGGCACAGACGTTTTATAATTGTGCGAACTTAAGCAGTGTATATGTACCGGCAAGTGTAACAGCGATTGGTGCATCTGCATTTGCAGGCTGTGTGAGCCTGTCCGGAATTACGATTCCGTCAGCGGTTGCAAGCATCGGAGATGGTGCATTCAGTAATTGTACCAGTCTTACCGGTGTTTCGATTCCATCTACCGTATCTTCGATTGCAGCAAATGCATTCACAGGATGCTCGAATCTTGGATCTTATACGGTAGAATCAGGCAATGCATACTATGCATCAGCAAACGGATGCCTGTATAATAAGTCCATGACAAAGCTGATCAACTGTCCGGAAGGAAGAAGCAGTGTTACGATCGCGGATGGTACGAAGATCATCGGAAGTAACGCATTCTATCGTTGTGCGGGAGTTACAACACTGGCATTACCAGCAAGTGTTACTACTATCGAAGCAAATGCATTTACCGGCAGTGGAATCAAGGATGTAACGATCTTATCGAGCGTAACATCGATTGGCTCACAGAGTGACTGGTCTGCGGATGTTATCTATGGCGAGAATAATTCTGCGGCAGAGACTTATGCAGAGAACAATAACATTGTCTTTCAGGCGTTAAGTGGTTCTTCGAATAAGAACGATAACAAAGATGATAACAATAATAACGGAAAGAAAGACAATAAGGATAACAACGACAACAACAATAAAGACAATAACGGAAATACCGATAATAACAATAATAGTGATAACAATGGCGGTACTACCGGCGATAACAACAGTGGTACAGCAGGAACAGCATCCGGCAGTGGAAGCAGTGTATCAGGTGGAAGCTCCTCGGGAACAGGATCAGGAACAGCTTCCGGAAGCAATGGATCCGGTGCAAGAACGAGCGGAACCTCTCATCAGAAGGATGCAACACCTAAGACAGGAGATGGCATCAATCCGATTTTCTTCTTCTGTATCGCAGCACTTTTCATCGGAGTATATCTGTTTGCATCCGGTAAAAAGAAGAACGCATAATATTTGAAATAGAAATCAGTCATGTATATGGGCAGTCTGTGAAAGCAGGCTGCCCTTTTTTTGCCGAAAATGGGTATTGACAAATATTACCGGTAATAATATACTTTGATAAGCAAAAAGTTTGATAATCAAATAATTGGTAAGTCAAATATTTGGAATATCAAATAATCAAAAATGAAATCAAAGGAGAACCTATTATGTTAGAAAAAATGGCAGAAATCATTTCAGAGCAGTTAAATCTTGATGGTGTTGAGATCACAGAAGCATCGAACTTCAAGGATGATCTTGGTGCGGATTCTCTTGACTTATTTGAGCTTGTTATGAGCTTAGAGGAAGAGTTCGGTGTTGAGATTCCATCTGAGGACTTAGAGAAGATCGCAACAGTTGGTGATGTTATGCAGTACTTAAAGGACAAAGGCGTAGAGGCATAATACATAGACAAAAGAATCCCCCGGACGTTTCTAGGAAGCGGCAGGGGATTTGTTGCAGTATAGGAAATTCCGTAGGAATTCCTATACTGCAACAGCAATCAAGCATACATGCTTGATCGTAAGATGCGCACCTCGCGGAGTGGAAAATTATGGGATGCATCCGCTCGGGCGCAAGAGTGTGCGGCAAGCGCACACTTTATTTCATAGGGGAATCCCGGTAGTAGAACATGCAGGTAAAGGAGAAGTCATGAATACAAGAGTTACACAGATGTTAGGAATAGAATACCCGGTCATTCAGGGTGGAATGGCATGGGTCGCAGAACATCATCTGGCAGCGGCAGTATCGAATGCAGGCGGACTTGGACTGATTGGCGCAGCCAGTGCACCGGCAGAAATCGTACGTGAGGAGATCCGTAAGGCAAAGGAACTGACCGATAAGCCATTTGGTGTCAACGTGATGTTAATGAATCCGAATGCAGAAGAAGTTGCAAAGGTTGTCATTGAAGAAGGTGTCAAGGTTGTTACAACCGGTGCGGGTAATCCGGCGAAGTTCATGCCGATGTGGAAGGAAGCAGGTGTGAAGGTTATCCCGGTTGTTGCTAGTGTCGCAATGGCGAAGCTGATGGAACGCGGTGGTGCAGATGCAGTCGTAGCCGAAGGAATGGAATCCGGTGGACATATCGGATCTACAACAACGATGGCACTTGTTCCACAGGTGGTAGATGCAGTGGATATTCCGGTAATTGCAGCCGGAGGTATCGGTGATGGAAGAGGATATGCGGCAGCCATGATGTTAGGCGCGAGTGCAGTCCAGATGGGTACACGCTTTGTATTGGCAGACGAATCCATTGTGCATGACAATTACAAGGAAAAGCTGATCAAGTCAAAGGATATTGATTCAGAGGTTACCGGATTAAGCACCGGACATCCGATCCGTGTGATCCGTAACAAGATGACAAGAGAATATCTGAAGAAGGAACAGGAAGGAGCATCCTTAGAGGAGTTAGAGATGCTGACCTTAGGTTCTCTTCGTAAGGCAGTGATCGAAGGCGATGTTGTATACGGAAGCGTTATGGCAGGTCAGATCGCAGGAATGTTAAAAAAGAAGGAAACCTGTGCAGAGATCATTCAGGATGTCGTAGGAACCGGCGAAGCATTATTACGTGGTGAGCGTTAGATCTAGGAGGCAGTAAAAATGAGTAAGACAGTATATATGTTCCCGGGACAGGGAGCACAGTACATCGGAATGGGCAGGGATTTTTACGATAACATCCCGGTCTGTAAAAAGATTTTTGAGGTTGCATCGGATGCATCCGGTCTGGATATTCCAAAGCTTTGCTTTGAAGAAAATGATCAGATTAACATTACCGAATATACACAGATTGCAATGCTTACCGTAGAAGCAGCTATTTTTGAAGCATTAGAGACATCCGGTAAAAAGCCACAGGCAACTGCCGGCTTAAGCTTAGGAGAGTATGGAGCACTGATTGCATCAAAGGTCATGGAACCGGGAGAGGCGTTCCGTGTTGTAAGACAGCGTGGAATCTTCATGCAGGAGGCAGTTCCGACAGGTGGTGCAATGTCAGCCATTCTTGGATTAGATGCAGCAAAGATCGAAGAAATCTGTGAAAAGACAGAGGGTATCGTATCGATTGCAAACTACAACTGTCCGGGACAGATCGTAATAACCGGAGAGGAAGCAGCCGTTGCAAAGGCAGCAGAGGGATGTAAGGAAGCAGGCGCAAAGCGTGCCGTACCACTTAAGGTCAGCGGACCATTTCATTCTGCCATGCTTAAGGGTGCAGGAGAAAAGTTAGGAAAGGTCTTAGAGACAGCAAAGGTATCGGAATTTGCAATCCCATATGTTGCGAATGTAACAGCAGATTATGTGACGGATGCAGCCGACGTAAAGCCGCTTCTGACAAAACAGGTATCATACCCGGTACGCTGGCAGCAGACGATCGAGCGACTGATTGCAGATGGCTTTGACGAGTTCGTAGAGATCGGACCGGGACATACCTTAAGCGGATTTATGCGTAAGATCAACCGGGATGTAAAGACCATCAGCATTGAAAAACTGGAGGATTTAAAGGCATATGTTGGAGAATAAAATAGCCCTTGTAACCGGGGCAAGCCGGGGCATTGGAAGACAGATCGCAATCTCACTTGCAGCAGAAGGTGCGTTTGTGATCGTCAATTACAATGGTTCAAAGGAGCGTGCCGAACAGGTAGTAAAAGAGATTACAGAAAATGGTGGAAAGGCAGCAGACGTTTGCTGCAATGTAGCAGATAATGATGCCTGTGAGGAAATGGTAAAGAATCTGATCGCAGAATACGGAAGAGTGGATATTCTTGTCAACAATGCAGGAATCACAAGAGACAATCTTTTGATGAAGATGTCGGAGCAGGAATTTGATGATGTGATCAATACGAATTTAAAGGGTGCGTTCCATACAATCCGCCACCTTTCCCGCCACTTTTTAAAACAGCGCAGTGGAAGGATCATCAATATTTCATCCGTATCCGGGATCACCGGAAATGCAGGACAGGCGAATTACAGTGCATCCAAGGCAGGTGTGATCGGACTGACGAAGAGTGTGGCAAGAGAACTTGCATCCCGTGGCATCACAGCAAATGCAGTCGCACCGGGAATGGTAGATACCGAGATGACGGAAGTGCTTTCGGACAGCATCAAGGAGCAGATGTTAGCGCAGATCCCGCTTAGACGGATCGGCGATCCGAAGGATATTGCAGATGCAGTCGTCTTTCTGGCATCGGATAAGGCATCTTATATCACCGGTCAGGTGCTGACCGTGGATGGCGGTATGACGATGTAATTGAATTCAAATGAATTCGTCAGAATTCATTTTTCATACGTAGTAACAGTAAAAACAGGAATAGGTTGAGGATATAGATTATGAGCAGACGTGTCGTAGTTACAGGAATGGGTGCAATCACACCGATTGGAAATGATGTAGACAGTTTTTGGCAGGGAATCCGGGAAGGTAAGATCGGGTTCGGAGAGATCACACATTTTGATACCACAGATTATAAATGCCATATTGCAGCAGAAGTAAAAGACTTTGATGCAAAAAATTATATGGATTTTAAATCCGCAAAACGAATGGAGCCATTCAGCCAGTATGCAGTTGCAGCAGCAAAGGAAGCCTTAGAGGATTCCGGTCTGGTTATGGATGCAGAGGATCCTTATATGGTGGGCTGTGCGATCAGCTCCGGTATCGGAAGTCTTCAGGCGATTGAGCGCGAACATAAGAAGCTGTTGGAAAAGGGTCCGGGCAGAGTAAATCCGATCTTTGTTCCGCTGATGATCTCGAATATGGCAGCCGGAAATGTTTCCATCCAGTTTGGCTTAAAGGGAAAAAGCATCAACGTGGTAACAGCCTGTGCATCCGGTACGAATTCCATCGGAGAAGCATTCCGCACGGTCCAGTATGGAGATGCAGATGTCATGGTTGCAGGCGGAACCGAAGGATGTATTACACCGGTTGGTGTGGCAGGCTTTACCGCATTAACCGCACTTTCCACAGAGACAGATCCGACGAAGGCTTCCCTTCCGTTTGATAAAAACAGAAGCGGCTTTGTCATGGGTGAAGGTGCAGGCGTGGTTATCTTAGAGGAGTTAGAGCATGCGAAAAAGCGTGGAGCAAAGATCTATGCAGAAGTAGTCGGATACGGATGTTCTTCCGATGCATACCACATCACCTCTCCGGCAGAGGATGGTTCCGGTGCAGCGCGTGCAATGACAAATGCAGTGGCAGATGCCGGTGTAGCGGCAGAGGAGATCACTTATATCAATGCACACGGAACAGGTACACATCATAACGATCTGTTTGAGACAAGAGCGATCAAGCTCGCATTTGGAGAACATGCGAAGGATCTTAAGATCAATTCGACCAAGTCAATGATCGGTCATCTGCTGGGTGCTGCCGGTGCAGTAGAGTTTATCACCTGCGTAAAAGAGATTCAGGAGAACTTCTTACATGCAACCGTAGGTTATACAACACCGGATGAAGAGATCGATCTCGATTACTGCAAGGCTGCAGTAGAGACGGAAGTCACATATGCGCTGAGTAATTCGCTTGGCTTTGGCGGACATAACGCAAGTATTCTTGTAAAAAAATACGCAGAGTAGGCGTGCATATTCGGATTGGGTAAGGAGAAGACAATGTCATTATTATCAGCAAAAGAGATTATGGAGATCATTCCACACCGTCAGCCGTTTATGCTGGTGGATACGATTGAAGAATTAGAGCCGGGTGTCCGTGCGGTAGGAAAAAAATGTGTCAGCTACAACGAACCGTTTTTTGCAGGACACTTTCCGGGCGAACCGGTAATGCCCGGAGTTTTAATCATAGAAGCACTGGCACAGACCGGTGCGGTAGCAATCTTATCGCTTCCGGAGAATAAGGGAAAAACAGCTTATTTTGCAGGTATCAACTCTGTAAAGTTCAAAAAGAAAGTTCAGCCGGGGGATGTACTTACGTTAGAAACAGAGATCATCAAAGTAAAAGGACCAATAGGTGTAGGAAAAGCAACTGCAAAGGTAGATGATAAGATTGCCGCAGTTGCAGAACTGATTTTTGCATTATA
>CACZPJ010000085.1 GCA_902782995.1 uncultured Lachnospiraceae bacterium
ATTGTAAGCAATATGCTCATACTGCACTCCCTGACTGTTCCTGCCGGATCTTCAAATAAGCCCTGATGTCAAAGCCGCCCGTTGCCTGATAGACCTCTTCTACAATACCGCAGCTTAAGTCCACCGCTTCGTCCCTGCCCTTTGAAAGTCCGATAATATATAGTTCTCTTGTTGGATACCCACGCTGCAAAAGCTCTCTTGCCGGGATAATATCCAACAGATTTTTGGGATTCGACGCCAGTGCAATCACAAAAATATCAAGCTGCCCTGCACGGTGTCTGATCTTCCACTTGATCTTTTCCGCCCGATCCGCAATATTCTCACTCAGATATAAATCTTGATACCACTTCATCCGATACCTCAAAAATATTTATGTGTTCCCCAGAGATTATTCTTCTTCAGATCCAGATACTCATTATAAGCTTTCTCCAAAATCTGCTTTTCATTCGCAAACTTCAGCAAATGATATGCTTCGTGATACTTATAGAATCCGGAATCAAAAAAGAATTCCTCCTTTTGTGGCTTGCTGTAATAACTATCCGCCATCATCAGATACCAGTGAACCTGCTTCTCCACGACATCCTCCGGTACGGTAAATGTGTACTGACTCCTGCCAACGTACTTGATAATAGATGCATTTGCGCCCGTCTCTTCTAACACCTCACGTAACGCTGTCTCCTTATACTCTTCTCCCGGCTCAACCGTTCCCTTAGGAAGCACCCAGCCTTCATATCTGTTCTTAAAATTCTTATACAAGATCAGAATCTTACCTCGAAAGATTACTACACCACCACAACTTGTCGCCTGAATCATATAATCTCCATTCCTGCGCTGTCTTTGCGCATACTACCTGTGCCTCCTGTTGTGGTCATTTCTTACATTAAAAATAAGTATAACGCTTTTTGTGTTATCTTGCAAGCATTCCAAAGTATGAAAGCTACTGGTAATAAGCATCAAAAATCTGCTTTGCGGCAGGAACGGCAAAGGTACTTCCGGTTCCTGCGCCTTCTGCGATCACGGCAAGTGCAATATCCGGCTTATCCTCCCGGTGTGCATAGCCGACAAACCAGGAATGGCTCTGGCTCTTATCACTCGAAAACTCTGCCGATCCGGTCTTACCATACGCTGTATAGCTTGCGCCCGCTAACTTCTGACCTGTACCATTCGTAACCACATACTGCATGTATTCCTGTAAGGCAGATGCCTCTTCCTTCGATAAAAATTCTTCCGAATAAACGGTTGGCTCGAACTGCTTGACTAATTCGCCCTCAGAGCTTTGTGTATGATCCACGACATATGGCTTCATCAACACGCCGTCATTTGCAACCGCACTGGCAATCAAAGCCATATGAAGCGGTGTAACAAGTGTTTCTCCCTGTCCGATCGCTGTCTGCATCGTAAGTCCGTTTGAACTGTCTGCATTTAACGTAAAACGGCTCTTGGTTGTCTCGATTCCACCTGCTGAGATAGTCTTATTAAACAGCATCTGCTCACAAAGCTTCGCAAAGCTGCTCTTATCAAGTCCGACACCGATCGTCGCATATGCTGAATTGCAGGAATTTGCAAATGCCGTTTTTAAGTCCTCTGCTCCATGGACAGAATTGCCATAGCAATGGATCGTCGTATTATCGACCGACGCACTTCCATTACACTGGAACGCAAACGAGCCATAGTCCGGATTCTCACGCATGTATTCTAAGGTCGTAAAAATCTTAAAGGTCGATCCCGGAGGATAAAGTCCCTGCGTCGCACGGTTTAATAAGACAGACTCTCCCGCTTCATCAGCCGTGATAATATCCCAGTTTGTCTCTAAGGTATTCGGATCAAAATCCGGTCTTGATACCATGGCAAGGATCTTGCCGGTAGACGGTTCTAAGACGATTACTGCACCCTGATAGGTTCCGAGTGCCTGATATGCCGTCTGCTGTAAGGAAGTATCTAAGGTTGTCACCACCGTATCTCCCATGCTTTTTTCGTTCTGGATCTCATTGACCGCACGTTCCACGACAAAAGAATGAGAACGCAGCAGATTAAAGTTCATCGCGGATTCGATACCCGATTTTCCCTTCGAGGTATAACCAACGACATGGGAAAACAGATTGCTGTACGGATAATAACGTGTCTCATTTCCCTCTGCATCCGTATTCGTCTGTGCTAACACCTGTCCATCCGCGGAAAGGATCTCTCCCCTTGTGATACGTGTCTGGAAGCTGTCCTGTCTTGCATTATAGGAGCTGTTGATAAAGTCCTCACTTCTTAGCACCTGAAAATAGACCATATAACCCATCAGGCAGATAAAAATTGCTAAAAACAGATAGGTTACCACGGCAAACTCCCGGTTATTCACCGAGTTTTTCGAACTCCGTGTCGAAGCTTGTTGCTTTTTTCTTCTTTTTTCCTGTACTTTGTTTCTTTCTTTTTCCTGTTTTACTGCCATATTCATTTTCCTCATCTTCACGCAAAATATACAGTCCCTGAATGATTCCAAAAATAATCAGTGTACTAAGCACCGAACTTCCACCATAGCTGACAAGCGGAAGCGTAACCCCGGTAGACGGAATAAACTTCGTAACCCCGCCGATCGTCAAAAAGCACTGGAAGCCGTATACTGTTCCGAGTCCGAGAGCTACCAGCTTATAAAACAGATTCTTGATCTGCATTGCAATATTTAAAAACATCAGAAAACAGCTCGCACAGACTAAGATCAGACAGAGTGCAAACATTATACCCATCTCTTCTGAAATAGCAGCAAACACGAAGTCCTGTTCTACGACCGGGATCTTTCCCGGCATTCCCTGATACAGTCCGAGTCCAAAAAAACCGCCCGTACCGATCGCAAAAAGCGACTGGCAGATCTGATAGCCTTCATTATCAATCACGCTGAGCGGATCACGCCACGCAATGACACGGACACGGACATGCGAAAACAGCTTATAGGCAACCACCGATGCCGCACTTCCGCATAAGATGCCCCCCAGAAAATAAGACAGCTTTCTGGTGGCAACATAGAGCATCACTAAATAGACCACAAAAAAGATCAGCGCACCACCTAAGTCCTTCGATACTACAAGGATCAGGACATGCAGTGCCGCTACCAGTGTCGTTAAGATCAGATCCTTCATCTTCACCGAAGCACTGAAGCGTGCCGCGATAAAGAATACGAATAAGATCTTGATAAATTCCGACGGCTGTATCGTAATTCCCGCAATGGTAAACGAGATCTTTGCTCCATAACTGGTTGCACCTGCGATTGCAACAATTCCTAGCATTACGATGCCGATTGCCGCGTACAGCCAGGTCAGCTTATGGAAAAACTTCAGCTTCCGGATCAGCATCGGAATGAGCAGCGTTATGATGATCGATATTGTTACAATGATAAACTGCTTGACTGCCTTTGTTTCATTTAAACGGGTTAAAATTATAAACCCGATCAGTAAAAGCATGCACATATTATTGATGACGAGCCTGGATGCCTTCGGATAAAAGATCTGGTAGCAGTTCAGTACCACGGTGATTAAGATCACCTGTGCTAAATAAAACAGGATCAGTGCAAATTCCTGCGTCACCGCAAAGATGACAACATATGCATTCAGATGCAGCAGATACATAAGTGCTGTCTGCCTTGCAAAGATCCTTGCCTGTTTTTCCTTTGACTTTCTTCCGAGCACCGAAAAACATTCATAGGTATATCCTGCAAACAGGATGATCATAATATACTTCGATAACTCTACAATCAGATTTACCATACTTATTCCACTCCACGTTTATAATGTCCATTCGTATAGTCGGTTACATAATCTTCCGGACGGATCTCTTCTCCCCCGGTTACTGCCCTCTGGTATGCGCGAAGGATTGCTTTCACCTGCGCTTCATCCTCTATGGTAAAATGAATCCGGTAAGCCCGCACATCAAGCCGCTTAAAATCCCCCGCAAGATGCAGTAAAAATAACGGCTTTGCGTTATAGATCGTATTATAACACTCCATGCACTGATTTTTTACCGGGAACTTTACCCCATAACGATCCTTCAGATACAGGATCTGCGGCTGTCTGTCACAGTCGGACACGTTCTTATGTACACAGCCGGCACTTGTCATTAACGGCAGGTGTCCGTAGATCATAAAATCACTCTCTTTATTAGAACGATGCAGCAGTTCCTTTTTATTCAATTCGACCGGAATGGTATCCCGTAAAATACCTGCTTTATCAAATGCCTGCTTTGCCTGATCGGAATAGGTATACATATTATGGTCTAAGCGCAGCTCTTTTCCATGCAGATCCATTGCCTGTAAGTATCCCAGTTCATCATAGCTTTTCACAAGAAATCCATCCAGATCCGAGGTAAGCAGTTTGGGCATGACCGTTTCATAAAAGTCTCTTGTATGCTTCCGGAATATTGTCGGGAAAATATAGTATACACGCTTTTTTGCCTGCTTGCAAATGGAAATATCTGTGAGCAGATCACAAAGCAGCGTCTTATGCTCATACAGCGTGGCATCTAAGCAGATCTCATCCACAAAGTCAGCCGCACATGCCGCACGAAGTGCCGTTTTTGTTTCGATTGAAACAACCAGCCGCGGATTCTTTTCATCTGTGCATCCGGATCGCTGCTCCCCGTTTTCGGATGCCTTATCGCCGCACTCCGCTTTGGCTGTCCGGCGGTATGGTGCTAACAGCTTTTCGGTCAGTTCTTCTAATGCCTGTTGTCTTAAGTGGTTTAAGCCTGCCACCGGGATAAAAATATCCTCATCCATGTCGATCGTAAGTGCATCAAACACATATGGCGTATTCCCTGTCTTATGGATCTTATCCGAGATGTTTTCTCTTGTCATCGGACGGTTTTTCGCCTGATCTACCATCGTTCCTTCTACCGAAACCGTATGCACACCATCGGTAACCGTAAGGCCTGCATTCTGATTTTTCCGCAATATCAGCTCTGCCCGCAGCTTCTTTTTGATCTCCTGATGCACATAAGCATCCACCAGTCCGCTGACATCTGTCTTTTGTGCCTTGCTGTGGCTAGACGATGCACCGGTTAACATATCAGCCCCATTATGGCGGTAATAATAGCCATCGGTAAATCCATTCCGATTTCCAAAGTCATAGAGCTTTTTCTCGTCTGCCTTCGTCAGACGATAGCCTTCCTTTCCTTTTTCCAGATACCGGTTCATATACTCCCGGTAAACCGATACCACACCGGAAGCATATTCGATCGACTTCATACGTCCTTCGATCTTAAAGGAATAGACCCCGCTTTCTGCGATCTCCGGAAGGAATGCGATCGTATTTAAGTCCTTTAGGCTTAAAATATACGGATTCTTCGGATTAAGCTGTGTTCCCTGTCTGTCATATACTTCAAATGGCAGCCGGCATGGCTGTGCACAGCGTCCGCGGTTTCCGCTTCTTCCGCCAAGGATACTGCTGAGCAGGCACTGACCGGAATAACTGTAGCACAATGCGCCATGGATAAAGCTCTCAATCTCTACACCTAATTCTTCATAGATCACCAGGATCTCATCCAGTGACATCTCTCTGGCAGTCACAATACGCTCCGCTCCCTGCTCCATCAGAAATCTTGCACCATCGACTCCGGTTACCGTCATCTGGGTACTGGTATGGATCGGCAGTTTCGGAAAATTCCTGCGTACAAACTGCATGACACCATAGTCCTGTACGATCACTGCATCTAAGCCTGCTTCATAATATGGCAGCAGGTAATCGTACAGCTTTCCCTCGATCTCGGTGTTTTTTAACAGCGTATTCACCGCTAAGATGATCTTACGGTCATGGATATGTCCATAATCGATCGCTTCTAAGAGTGCTTCCCGATCCAGATTCCCTGCATAAGCTCTTGCACCAAACAGTTCTCCACCCAGATACACCGCATCGGCACCCGCACGGATGACTGCCTTGCAGATCTCAAGTGAACCTGCCGGTGCAAGCAGTTCTAAGCCTCTTTTTTGTATTGTCTGTTCTATATTTCCAGTCCGTAATAACTTTTCTTCCACGTTAATATCCATACCTTTTCCCAGATGTCTGTCACGATACGAAAGGGACAGAAAGTCTTCTGTCCCCTTATCCAAATCCCATTTATCCGAATCTACGAATGCTTCTTATCCTGCCCTGCTTTGTTATGCTCTGTGTCCTTGCTTTCTTCCTTATCACTTACTGCCGTTTCTTTTGCTGACATGTCATTTGATGCCATCGTATCCTTTTTCTCACTGTCCTCTTTTTTCTGTCCAGGGACTTTTCCTAACAGGGCATCCTCTAAGTTCGCCTCTAACTTTGTCTTGTTCAAAAGCAGTTCTTTGTTTTCTTTTTCTAACTCTTTTAATGCCTTCTCATCGCTTTCCATCTTGATCTGGTTCGAGATCAGATCATGTCTGAGATCGTAGATCTCCTTTTCCTTCGCCTCAAGATCCTGCTCTAACTTCTCTACCTGGCTTTTCGCCTTGAAGTAGTCATCTGCGATATTTAACTCTAATAAGGTAGACTGCATGTCCACCGGAAGTCTCTTATAGCCTTCTAACGCATCGTATTCGTTCCGTTTGTTGTTGATATAGGATGCAACCTTCTGCAGATATTCTTCACTCTCATAACCACTTAATGTATATACTTTTCCGCCAATGATTACCTCGGCATCTGTTTTCGCTGACATATTGTGTGTTCCTCCCTGTAGGTCTGTTAGATTTATTATAAATGTGTTCGCCCTGAAAAACAACTCTTTATTTTGTGATACCAAAGTGCTGATAGCCAAAGTCTGTTACCACACGTCCCTTCGGCGTACGGTTGATAAAACCGTTTTTCACCAGATATGGCTCGTAGACATCCTCGATCGTTCCGGCATCCTCGCCGATCGCAGCGGCTAAGGTATCGAGTCCGACCGGGCCGCCCTGAAACTTTTCGATGATCGTAAGCAGGATATTGCGGTCATTCTGATCAAGTCCTAACTTATCGACCTCTAAGAGATCAAGTGCAAAGGATGCAACCTCTTTTGTGATCTTCCCATCGTACTGCACCTGTGCGAAATCACGCACTCTTTTTAACAGACGGTTCGCCAGTCTTGGCGTACCTCTTGAACGTCTTGCAAGCTCCGTGGCTCCCGCCGCATCAATCTCTACCCCAAGCTTTGCGGCAGAATGGACGATGATCGTCTTTAGTTCCTCTACATTATAGAACTCCAGATGATGTACCACGCCAAAACGGTCACGCAGTGGTGCGGACAAAAGTCCCGCTCTTGTCGTAGCTCCAACCAAGGTAAACTTCGGCAGATCCAAACGGATCGATCTTGCCGTTGCCCCCTTGCCGACCATAATATCGATCACATAATCTTCCATTGCAGGATAGAGAACCTCTTCGACCTGACGGTTTAAACGGTGGATCTCATCGACAAACAGCAGATCGCCTTCCGCAAGATTGCTTAAGATCGCCGCCATCTCTCCCGGCTTTCCGATCGCAGGACCGGAAGTGACCTTCATATGTACGCCCATTTCATTTGCAATAATCCCGGCAAGGGTTGTCTTACCAAGTCCCGGCGGTCCGTAAAAAAGCACATGATCTAACGGCTCTTTCCGCTGCTTTGCTGCCTCAATATAGACACGCAGATTGTTTTTTGCCTTTTCCTGACCGATATATTCATCTAAGGTAAGCGGGCGCAGGCTGGTTTCAATCTTTATATCCTCTTCCTGCACCTGCGTCGATATCACTCTTTTTTCCATCCGATACTCCATGCCTTTCTCATATCGTCTTACAGAAACGCCATTGATTTTAACGCCTGCTTTAAGATCTCTTCAACGGTACTGTCCGCTGTTATCTCAATTCCACTTAATACCTTTAAGGCTTCGGAAGAAGCGTAACCCAAAGATACCAGTGCTTCCACCGCTTCCTTCTTCTTGCCCTTTACTTCGTCTTTTCCGGCATCTGCGGCGACATGCGCCGTCTTTAACTCGAAAGCTTCCTCTAAGCTTAACTTGTCTTTCAGCTCTATGATCACACGCTGTGCGGTCTTGCCACCGACTCCCGGTGCCTTTGCGATCGCCTTTGCATCTTCGCTTAACACGGCAAACCGCAGCGTATCCGCAGACATCACCGAAAGGATTCCGAGTGCGCCCTTAGGCCCGATCCCGCTTACACCGATCAACAGCTTAAAGACCTTGCGGTCATCCGGGCTTAAGAAGCCATACAGCATAAAAATATCTTCCTTTACATGCAGATAAGTATAGATCTTAATCTCTGCCCCGATCTCCGGGAGTGTCTCAAGCAATGTGGCTGGGACACAGATGTCATACCCGATCCCATGATTTTCCACAACAATATGATTTTCATCGATAACTTCTGCAAGCTGTCCTTTGATATAAGAATACATATATTTTCCTTCCTTTTCTAATGGAACCACTCCGGTCTTAACCTGCCTGACACTTCACCGGCAATCACACCGATCAGCATTCCGGTGATCAGACCCGCAATCAGCAGAACCGGAATATAATAAAAGATGCTGTAAGTCTCAACGATCACTGATGCGATGAGGATCTGTCCGATATTATGCGTGATCCCGCCACAGATACTGACCGACATCACATGGAACTTTCCGGTCCGTTTTACCAGCCACATCACAAGAAAGCTTAAAATTCCTCCGGCAAAGCTGTATAGGATGCTGAACAGATTGCCAAACAAAAAACCGGATAACAGAATCCGTAACATCGAAATTGCAAATGCTTCCTTCGCTCCGACTGCATAGAGCATGATTACCACGATCAGATTCGCCAGTCCAAGCTTTACACCCGGAATGCCAAAATAAAATGGGATCAGTGACTCCACATAGCTTAATATCAGTGCCAGTGCTAAAAACACGCCCATGTAAGCGACTTTATTTTTCATATGACTAACCACGCCTTCCTATCTTGCCATCGAATCAAAGTTACCTTCCACTCCGCCTTCAATCGTTACAACCACTTTATTCGGAAGACAGATAATGCTCTCTGCACTTTTTGAGATTGCTTTCTGATGGACACAGAGCTTATCCGGGCAGTTGGCATCTGTCATATCTGCATGGCCATCGATAATCTGAAGGGTATTTGTGACGATTCCGTCCTTGCGTATCGCAATCGTCTGTTCCTTTGACAGATCGTATCTGCCATACTCACTGCCATCGACCGTCACCACAGCATATGCTCCATTTTTCGACTGTAAGAAATACACCGCTGCGGCACTGACCGCACAGACAAGAAGCAGCCCTATGATCAAAAGCAGATCCCGTTTTCCCGGTCGTCTTTTCATGTTATACCAAGCCTTTCTCTTCGTGTGAAGCTTTTATTTCTCACACTGCTCTCCCATATAATAAAAGCCCTTGCACTCCTTTAAGCATACATCAACGATCTTACCGATCAGGGAACTGTCTCCCGGAAAATGTACAACGGAATTGTTGCTCAATCTTCCGGTTACCAGACTCTTATCATGCTCGTTGACATCCTCCACTAAAACAGGCAGTGTCTGTCCTTCATAGACCTGTGCCTTTTTCGCTGCGATCGTCTGAACTTCGGCAAGCAGCCGGTCAAAATGTTCCTTGACAACAGCCTCCGGTACCTGGTCTTCCTTTTCGGCAGCAGGTGTACCGGTACGCTTTGAATAGATAAAGGTAAAGGCACTGTCATACTGTACCTGTCTTACGACCTCCATGGTCTCTTCGAAATCTTCCTCCGTCTCACCCGGGAAGCCCACAATGATGTCTGTTGTCAGTGCAATATCGGGTACTGCCGCACGGATCTTATCGACTAAGGTAAGATACTGCTCTTTCGTGTAATGACGGTTCATTTCCTTGAGCACCCGGCTGCTTCCTGACTGTAACGGAAGATGCAGATGCTTACAGATCTTCTTCGAATGTTTCATCACTTCGATCAGTTCATCGGAAAGATCCTTCGGATGGGAGGTCATAAAACGGATCCGCTCTAAGCCGTCGATCTTCTCGATCTCCTGTAACAGTTCCGCAAAGGTAACCGGTACATCTAAGTTCTTACCATAGGAATTGACATTCTGACCCAGCAGCATGACCTCCACGACACCGTCTGCAACCAGTCCCTCGATCTCACGGATAATATCCTGCGGCTTTCGGCTGCGTTCCCTGCCACGTACATACGGTACGATGCAATAACTACAGAAATTATTGCAGCCGAACATGATATTGACACCGGATTTAAAGCGGTATTTCCGTTCTACCGGAAGCTCTTCCACGATCTTGTCGGTATCCTTCCAGATGTCGATCACCATCTTATCGGATTCAAAGGTCTGAACGATCAGTTCTGCAAATTTGTAAATGTTATGCGTACCAAAGATCAGATTGACATAGCGGTAGCTCTTTTTCAACTTCTCTACAACCTTCTCTTCCTGCATCATGCAGCCGCAAAGCGCAATGATCATATCCGGATTCTTGCGCTTTAAGCCCTGTAAATAGCCCAGACGTCCGTACACCTTGTTGTTTGCGTTTTCACGTACCGTACAGGTATTATAGATGACAAAATCTGCCTCTTCAGTATCTGTTTCCACATAACCGACCGCTTCAAGGATTCCACATAACTTTTCCGAATCCCTTGCATTCATCTGACAGCCAAAGGTATTGACGCAGAAGGTCAGCTTTCTTCCCTTTTTCTCTTCTAAGCGTGCAACATATTGCTTCGCAATATCCATAAAATAAAACTGTCTCTGCGGCTCCATTACCGGGATTTCAGCAGATGGTACGATTTTTTCTAACTCTTTCATACTTTCTTCCTTATCTATCCTGATTCTTTCTTACTTCCGTTCTGATAAACGGTTCATCCTATGGACGGATCTGTCCGTTTCCATAGATCACATACTTCGTACTGGTAAGCGCAAGCAGTCCCATCGGTCCTCTTGCATGCAGCTTCTGGGTACTGATTCCGATCTCTGCGCCAAAGCCAAATTCAAATCCATCGGTAAAACGGGTGGATGCATTGACATAGACACAGGCTGCATCGACCTGATCTAAGAACTTCTCTGCATTCTCATAACTGTTTGTAATAATTGCTTCCGAATGACCGGTGTTATATTTGTTGATATGTGCAATCGCCTCATCCACATTTTTTACCGTCTTTGCCGAGATAATATAATCTAAGTATTCCGTTCCCCAGTCTTCTTCGGTTGCCGGCACGATGCCGTCTGCTGCTGCCGCTGCCTTTTCGTCTCCGCGGATCTCCACCTGTTTTGCACGGAGTTTTTCCTTTAACAGCGGCATAAAGCGGTCAACGACTGCCTCATGGATCACTAAGGATTCACAGGCGTTGCAGACACCGATCCGCTGTGTTTTTGCATTGAAGATAATGTTTAATGCCATATCAAAATCTGCACTCTCATCTACGAAAATATGGCAGTTTCCGGTACCTGTCTCGATAACCGGCACGGTTGCGTTATTGACAACTGCACGGATCAGTCCTGCCCCACCTCTTGGGATCAGCACGTCAACATATCCATTCATCTTCATAAACTGTGCCGCAGTTTCACGGCTGGTATCCTCGATCAGAGTGATCGCATCTGCGGTAACACCTGCCTGCTCTAAGGTCTTACGGATACTTGCCACGATCGCAATATTTGAATGGATCGCATCACTGCCGCCCTTTAAGATCACGACATTTCCGGTCTTAAAGCACAATGCAAACGCATCTGCGGTAACATTTGGTCTTGCTTCATATATGATTCCGATCACACCAAGCGGTACACGCTTCTGACCGATCCGAAGTCCATTCGGACGGCACTTCATACCAGTCACCTCTCCGATCGGGTCTTCTAAGGCAGCAACCTGACGGATGCCCTCTGCCATCTGTGCGATACGTTCCTTTGTTAAGAGCAGACGGTCTAACAGTCCCTGTGCCATACCATTTTTTCGTCCGTTTTCCATATCCAGCTCATTGGCTGCAAGTAATGCATCGGTATCCTCGATCAGGTGGTCTGCCGCCTGAAGAAGTACTTCATTTTTTTTCACAGTGGATAAGTTTCTGATGGTCTGTTCCGCGGCCTTTGCTGCCTTTCCAATCTCGATCAATTCCATTTCAAATCCATCCTTTCTGCTTTCATCGGATTCCTTTTGCATTCTGGTCATTCATCTTCTGAAAGCCTTGCTGTTTTTCCTGCAGTTGTGTAATTTGTATCTATTGTTTTTACTATTTCTATTATTTCTTTTGCTTTAAATTCTGGCACATCTGCATGATTTCCTGCTTATTCTACAATCTTTTCATTCTTTGCTGCAAAATCATAGATCCGATGTTCTGTGATCAGATACTGCATCTGCATATCACCGTCCCAGTGCGCGATCTCCTCCTCCGTCACCTGAAGATCATAGGCGATCCCTGCACGGGTCAGCTTCGGGTACCGGTCAAAATACCGGTCATAATAGCCCTTCCCATAACCGATGCGGTTGCCAAAAACATCAAATGCCACACCGGGTACCAGCACAAGCCCCTGTGCCGTTTCGATCCTATCCTGTGTCACCGGCTCCATCACATGAAAACAGCCTTCTCGTACTTCACCAAGGTCACGGATCCGGTAAAAATCCATCGAATCTCCGTTCACGCGCGGAAGTGCCACCGTCTTTTGCTGCTGCAAGGCAGATTCCAATATATGGAGTAAAGAGACTTCGTTTCCAAGCGGATAATAACCATAGATCACTTCTGCCTGTGCATAGACCTCAAAGTTCCGTAGCTGCTCTTCGATTGCGGCAGAACGTGTCTGTACCTCTGCTGAGCTCAGTCCGTTCCTGCGCGCTTTACATCTAGTGCGAAGTTCTTTTTTTGTTTCCATACTTTTCCCCAAGATTTTCGATCGTTCCATCCGCGTTTTTCACGTCAATGTTATTCAACTGACTCTTTAAATTATTGCGGACGGATGCGATATATTCCCCACGCAGTCTTGCCTGCTCGTCCTTTTCCTCCGGTGTCAGTCCTTCCGGTGTCTTAGACTTGTGGTATAATTCATTGATTCGTCTGATTGTATCCTCGATCATGCTCTGATTCCTTTCTAGCCCATACTTTCTTCAATAAAATCTGCAATGTAAAAATCCTCATTGCGGTGCGCCTGAAACAGCGTACCGACAAAATCGCCTTCAAAAATCTGATGCAGGATACCGACATCCCTGCCATTTGCAATAATCATATCTGCTCCGGATACCGTCGCGATCTTTGCTGCGATCAGCTTTGTTGCCATTCCGCCGGTTCCGACATCACTTCCGGTCGTTCCCTTTGCCATTCCCTGCACATGCTCATCAAGCCTGTCTACATATGGGATCAGCTTCGCATCCGGGTTCTTATGCGGATCATCGGTAAAGAGT
Organism: uncultured Lachnospiraceae bacterium; assembly: GCA_902782995.1. Lineage (GTDB taxonomy): Bacteria > Bacillota > Clostridia > Lachnospirales > Lachnospiraceae > Roseburia_C. The sequence continues at coordinate 13,330 of CACZPJ010000085.1, forward strand.
CCGTCAATATCGGATAACAGGATCAACAGATCTGCCCTGACTAACGATGCGACGATGGCAGACAGTGAATCGTTGTCACCAAACTGCATTTCATAGGTAGAAACCGTATCATTTTCATTCACGATCGGGATCACACCCATACGGAACAGTTCTTCAAAGGTATTCTGTGCATTCTTTCTTGCCACATTATCTAACATGGTATTTTTCGTCATCAGAACCTGTCCTGCCTGCTGGTGATACTCGGAAAACAGCTTCTGATATGTCATCATAAGTCTTGCCTGTCCAACGGCTGCACATGCCTGCTTCGTTGAGATATTCTTCGGACGTTCTGTCAGTCCCATGGACTGTCTTCCGACTGCGATCGCACCGGAACTTACCAGACAGACGTCGATTCCCTGATTACGGATATCGCAAAGCTCCCGTACCAGACGTTCTACCTTAAACAGATTTAACTTTCCGGTCTCCTGATGCTGTAAGGAGGACGAACCGATCTTAACAACTACCCTCTTTTTATGTTTTAGCATTTTTCTTAACTGTGCATCCATTTTCCTGCCTTCTTTTCTATCCTGATTTCATCATTAAATTACATACATTTTTTACTTTAACACACTTTGTATGAAAAATCATCAAAAAATTATCTTATTGCACTTCCTGATACACAACAAAAGTCCATAGAAATAATTTTGTTGTGCTCTGCCTGAATTTAGACTATACTTACAGCGTTATCTTTTGAACTACAATTATTCCATACAAAGGAGTCCATGATGAAATATAAATATAGAACAAAAAAATACACCGCACTCGTCCTGTCCCTGATCCTGCTTTGTACCAGCTTCTTATATACCGGTTGCGGCAGGAAGCAGGAGCTGACAAAGTCCGGCTTCTATTTTAATACGGTGATCACGATCACCTTCTATGACAGTACGGATGCTTCCCTGATGGATGGCTGCTTTGCTCTTGCTGACCGCTATGAGAAGCTGTTTAGCAACACCGTAAAGGGCAGTGACATCTATAACATCAACACCCACGCCACCGAGCCGGTTACCGTTGACCCGGAAACGATCACGCTGTTACAAAAAGGGCTCGAATATGCCAAGGTAAGCAATGGCAGATTCGATATCACGATCGGCAAGCTGTCCTCCCTGTGGGATTTCAGCAACAATGAAGGAACTGTCCCGGATGATGCGGATATTAAGAATGCACTTGCCACGGTCGATTACCACGCTGTCTCGATCAATGGAGATACTGTCACCCTGACGAATCCGGATGCCATGATCGACCTTGGCGGTATTGCAAAGGGTTATATTGCCGATCAGATGAAAGCATACCTGAACGAAAATGGTGTTACCTCCGGCATGATCAATCTTGGCGGCAATGTCTTGACCATCGGGTCAAAGGCCTCCGGGAACGCCTATACGATCGGTATCCAGAAGCCTTTTGCAGAGGATGGAACAGCCATTGCAGCCGTTAAGATCTCCGATGCCTCCGTCGTAAGCTCTGGCGTCTATGAACGCTGTTTCTATGTCGGTGATACACTCTATCACCATATCTTAGATACCGACACCGGTTATCCATATGACAACGGGCTGCTCGGTGTCACGATCATCTGCAAAAACTCTGTCGATGGTGATGGCTTAAGCACCACCTGTTTTTCCCTTGGGCTGACCGATGGCATGAAGCTGATCGAATCACTCGATGATACGGAAGCAATTTTTATCACCGATGATTATAAACTGCACTTTTCCTCCGGTATGGGCGATACGATCCCCTATACCGAGATGGATTAATTGTTTTCAGCAACCATATTGTTTACCCAGACCTGTTTTTTCACCAGAACAAATCCTATGATGCACTTCACGATCTCGATCAACTGGCACATCAGATAGATCGGTACGATCGGAAGTGTGGTCAGTCTTGTTAAAACCATCGCAAGCGGAATGTCTACTACCCATACATATACACTGTCAAACAGGAAGGTTACGATCGTCTTTCCGCCCGAACGAAGCGTAAAGTATGCGGCATGCATGAATCCATACAACGGCATACACGCCGATGCTACACGGATAAACGAAGTTGCATAACTGCGCACCTGATCTGTCGTGTTATAGATCTGTGGAAACAGCGGTGCTAATAAAAACATTACCGAGCCGATCACGACACAGCAGAATATGGAAAATGCGATCATCTTGCGATCCTTATCCACTGCCTCTTCCATCTTACCTGCTCCAAGGAGCTGTCCGATCACGATCGCGATCGCACTTCCCATCGCAATATAGACAACATTAAAGAGGTTCGCTACCGTATTCGAAATATTAAATCCGGCAATTACCTCAAGTCCTCTTGTCGAATAGCACTGCATCATGGCAGACATTCCGATCGACCAGAGTGCCTCGTTGATCATCAATGGAAATCCCTTCATCATGATCTGTTTACACAATGCTCCCGGAATCCGGAAATGACGATATGCTCCCACAATAAAGCGGTTCTTTTCCGCATGGCGGTGTGTCCATATCACAACGATCATACATTCCACAATACGCGCCATAACTGTCGCAACTGCGGCACCAAATACACCAAGCTTCGGGAATCCGCACTTTCCAAAGATCAACAGATAATCAAATACCAGATTCACGGCAACGGAAGCAATTCCCGCCTTCATCGGAAGGATCGTCTCTCCGGTCTCACGCAGCGTCTGTGCGTACGCCTGTATGATTGCAAACGGAATCATCGAAGGCATTACCACATACATGTACTGTTTTGCATAATCAAAGGTAAGCTTTAAATCGCCCGCATCACTGCCTTCGTGAAGGAACAGATTGATCAGATTCCCACCGGCAGTCAGTAACAGTCCCATGCCAACACCTGTTAAGATCAGACAGGATACCAGCTTAAACCGGAAGGCATTCCGCACGCCCTCATGGTCGCCCTTGCCGAAAAACTGCGCACCAAAAATACCTGCACCGGATACCGCACCGAAAATACAGATATTGTATACAAACATCAACTGGTTAACGATTGCAACACCTGACATCTGCTCGGTACCGATCTGTCCGACCATAATATTGTCTAACAGACTGACAAAGTTCGTGATCCCATTCTGCACCATGATCGGAATGGCTACAAACAGAACCATCTTATAAAATTGCTTATCTCCTACATATCTTCTTATCCACTGTTTCATTTTCTAATCCCTTATTTTACTTCTTATTACTACTTCTATTACTTCTCTAAATCTGTCTTAGAAAAAGATGCCGGGAATAATTCTGCCAATGTCATTGCCCGGTAATCCATTCCCTTTCCCACCATCAGTACGATAAATGTTTCCGGATCGGTGAACTCCTGTAACACCTGTCTGCATACTCCGCAGGGTGCGAGATAATCATCGCCATCTCCTGCAACCGCGATTGCGGTAAACTCCCGCTCTCCGTAGGAAACTGCACGGAAAATTGCAGTACGTTCCGCACAATTTGTCGGTGTATAGGCTGCATTTTCAATATTACAGCCCGGATAGATCCTGCCACTTTTTCCAAGCAGGGCTGCGCCAACATGAAAGTTCGAATATGGCGCATAAGACATCTTTTTTGCCTCATATGCTGCCTGTATCAACTGCTTACATACTTCCTTTTCTAAACGCATTTCTTCCATAATATATACCACGCCTTTCTCTTACACCACTCAGCCTTCTAAGATCGTAACCGCAGAGCTTGTTCCCAGTCTCGCGCATCCTGCCTTCAGATATGCTTCCATATCCTCTCTGCTTCGGATACCGCCTGCCGCCTTGATCTTCACACCACTTCCGACATGCTCCTTCATCAGAAGTACATCCTCTAATGTTGCTCCGGCTGTTCCAAATCCGGTAGAGGTCTTAATAAAGTCTGCTCCTGCATTCGTAACCGCATGGCACATTGCAATCTTTTCTTCCCGTGTCAGGTAACAGGTCTCAATAATGACCTTTAAGATATTTGATCCGATTGCCTGTTTGATCGTACGGATCTCTTCCTCCACCGCATCGTATTTTCCGTTTTTTACATCACAGAGGTTGATGACCATATCGATCTCCTCTGCACCATCCTTCACCGCAGTTTCCGCTTCGGCACATTTTGCAGTGGTATTCGCATAACCTAATGGGAATCCGATCACCGTACAGATCCTTATCTTTTCTCCATAGGTCTTATGCACTTCTGCGACATAGCAGCTTGGAATGCAGACAGAAGCCGTCTCATACCGGACTGCCTCTTCGCATAGCTTTACAATATCTTCCCAGGTCGTGTATGGTTTTAATGCTGTATGATCTACATGATGATAAATTTCTCTCTTTTCCATGATTACCGTCTCCTTTTCAAATGGTATAAGCCCTATTCTATCCGAAACAGGCAAAAAAAGCCACCCTCTTTTTGGATTTTTCCAAAGACACGCTTATTTCGGTATATTCCGTAAAAAGCTCTAAAATTTTCATGAAATAATTAAAGTTTCGTTAAATTTTTTAATTTTTTCTTGTACTTTATTTCGTACATATGATAACATAGGTACATATAGACTTGAAGGAGGAATTCTATGACTACAAATAAGTTTTGTGAAATCACACCTGAAATAATGAAATTAGCTAAATTAAGCTCCGAGTCTTCCTATATTTCACCTGATCTTTATAACAAATACGACGTAAAACGCGGTCTCCGTGATCTGAACGGAAAGGGTGTTTTAGTCGGTTTAACCCAGATATCAGATGTATGCTCCACGGAGGTTATCAATGGAGAGACCGTTCCTGCACCGGGAAGTCTTTTTTACAGAGGATACAATGTTCAGGATCTTGTTCGTGGAATTAGTCCCGATAGCCACTTTGGTTTTGAGGAATGTACCTATCTGTTACTGTTCGGCAAGCTACCGACGAAACAGGAATTGCAGGACTTTTGTGTACAGCTTTCGGAATACCGTACCCTTCCGACCAGCTTTGTCCGTGATATCATTATGAAGGCACCGAGTAAGGACATGATGAATACACTTGCAAGAAGTGTACTGACCTTATATTCCTATGATGACCGTGCCGATGATATTTCCCTTCCGAACGTTTTAAGACAATGCTTACAGTTGATCAGTCTGTTCCCACTGCTCTCTGTCTACGGATACCAGGCATACCGCCATTATCACGATGGTGCAAGCCTTTATATCCATACACCGGATCCAAGTCTTTCCACCGCAGAGACGATCTTACAGATCTTACGTCCGGACAGCAAGTATACACCACTTGAAGCAAAGCTTCTTGATATTGCCCTGATCCTTCATATGGAACACGGTGGTGGTAATAACTCGACCTTTACGACACACCTTGTATCTTCATCCGGTACCGATACATATTCTGTTATCGCTGCATCACTTGGCTCCTTAAAAGGGCCGAAGCATGGTGGTGCAAACATCAAGGTTATCCAGATGTTCGAGGATATGAAGACACAGGTGAAGGACTGGACGGATGAAGAGGAAGTCGGTAACTATCTGCGTGCCCTTCTTCATAAGGAAGCTTTTGACCACGCAGGACTGATCTATGGTATGGGACATGCGGTTTATTCCCTGTCCGATCCGCGTGCAGTTATCTTCCGTTCCTTCGTCGAGAAGTTATCCCAGGAAAAGGGTTACGAGAAGGAATTTGCATTATACAGTATGGTTGAACGTCTTGCTCCGCAGATCATTGCAGACGAACGCAAGATCTATAAGGGAGTAAGCCCAAATGTCGACTTCTTCAGTGGATTTGTATATCGTATGTTAGACCTCCCATTTGAATTATATACACCGATTTTCGCCATCGCACGTATCTCCGGCTGGAGTGCACACCGTCTTGAAGAGATCGCACACAATGGCAAGATCATGCGTCCGGCTTATAAGAATGTCGGTGAACGCAAGGAATATGTTCCGATCGATCAGCGTTCTTAATCCAGACAAAAGAGGCTTTCGAATTTCATAATAAAGACAAAATGCACAAAATATGTTCCGCAAACATTTGCAACGCTCACCGTGAGCAAAAAGCGCAAATAAAAGTTTGCTTTACATATTTTGTGCATTTTGTCTTTCTAATTTTTATAGAGCTTCTTTTAACACCCAAATCTACAAAATCTACAATAGAAGATCTTATTCATCCCCGCCTGCAATATCTAAGGTAAACCAGAAGGTACTTCCCTTACCGACTTCACTGCTTACCCCATACTTCGCATCATGCAGTTCTAAGATATTTTTTACGATCGAAAGTCCAAGACCTGTTCCGGTCACTGCCCGCTTATGTGTCTTATCGACCTTATAATACCGGTCCCAGACATAAGCAAGTTCCTCCGGTGCGATTCCATCACCATGATCCATCACTTCGATCGTCACCTTTTCTCCTGCAATGATCTGCCTTACGATCACCGTCTTATCTGTTCCGGCATAATTGATCGCATTGTTGATCAGATTATAGATCACCTGATAGATCTTAAACTCATCGGCACAGACTGCAACCTCCTCATCATATACAAAGCGGATGTTGTATCCTTCCTGCTCCTTTAGCTTATTATAACGTTCCAATACACGCTTGATACTCTCCGTCAGATTAAAGATCTTATCCTCCCGCTTCAGTGCTCCTGCCTGAAGCTTCGAAATATCTAACATATCATTTACCAGATTCGTAAGCCGTTTCGATTCATCAATAACGACCTGGATATTTTCCGGTGTATTTTCTCCCGGCAGATCACGCATGACCTCTGCATAAGCAATGATCATAGTCAGTGGTGTCCGAAGGTCATGGGAAACATTTGCGATCAGCTCCCTACGCAGGCTCTCGGTCTTTTCTAACTCCTTTGTCATGGTATTTAACGTATTCGACAGTTCCGTGATCTCACGGTAGTCCCTGCCGGCAAATTCCACGCTGTAATCCCCTTTGGCAAGCTTTTTCGCAGAGTCATTTACGCGGATCATGGAGCTTGAGATCTTTTTCGAAAGCAATAATGCGATCAGTAAAGACAGCACTACCATAATAAGTGAAATATATACAAGTTGTTTTTTCAGCGTATTGACGGTTGCATCTACCGGCGTCAAAACGCTGTTTACCATAATGACGTACTCGTTATCACCAGATCCTGAGATTGTGACATAGATCACGCTTTCTGCCATTTTCTGCCCATGATTCTGCCAGAAGCGGTCTTCCTTCTGTGGAGCGTCCGAGACTTCCGTATCTGCTTCCGGTGGTGCTATATGCTCATTCTCCGGTGCGGTTCCCGGATCGTTAAAGGTCATATTCTTACTGCCCTCAAATTCAATCTTGGCTGCCCCACCATTTTCCTTTGCCTGTTCATAGTACAGCTCAAACACATCCGGCGGCATCGCTTCCATGGAAGAATTCATGATATATTCTGCATGATATACCTCGGCTCCCTCCGAATCCGTCACAAGAATGCTCAGATTGTTCGCAGCCGCGATCTCATCGATTGCATCTGAGGTTTCTTCTGTATCCGCCCCATCAGCCACAAGCTCCGTCACCTGCTTTGATACACTTTCCGCTTCCCTTGTTTTGATCCGCTTATAAAAGGAATCGAGATATGCGATCTGAAACAGCCACAGGATCACAAGCAGAACTGCGGTAAACGCAAGCATGTAAAAAAAGATCTTCCATTTGATTCCGATTTTTTCTGATTTCATCCTCTGCTTCCTTCCTGTACCGGCTTAAGACACTTCAAAACGATAACCTAATCCACGAAGCGTAACAAGAAACTTCCGATACTCTCCAAGACTCGCACGTAACAGCTTGATATGGGTGTCTAAGGTCCGATCGTCTCCATAATAATCATAGCCCCAGACATCCGTGATCAGTTTTTCACGTTCTAAGGCAATATTCCGGTTACGGATCAGGTAAAACAGCAGATCATACTCCTTCGGTGACATGTCCACACGCTTTCCATCCACTGATACGGTTCTTCCGGTAAAGTCCACAAAAAGCCTCTCAGCCTGGAACGTATCATGCTCTTTGCTTTCCCTACCCTTATTACGGCTGATCACAACCTTTACCCGCATCATCAGCTCCTTTGGTGAAAACGGCTTAACCACATAATCATCGATCCCAAGCTCAAAGCCATGAATACGGTCATATTCTTCCCCACGGGCAGATAACATGATCACCGGTATATCCTTGGTCTTTCGGATCTCACGGCAGGTAGAAAAGCCATCTAACTCAGGCATCATAACATCTAAGATGATCACGTCAAAGTCCATCTTCTTACAGATTGCGATCGCTTCCATACCATCTCTTGCTTCCACGATCTCATAACCTTCAAATTCACCATATTTACGAATGATCGCGCGGATCTTCTCTTCATCATCTACTACAAGAATTCTCTCCATCTGTCCTCATACCTTTCTGATTATCCTCTGTATATGGTTACTATAACAGCGCAATGTGACGGGCATGTGATGAAAAACTGATTTATAAATTTAGATACTGTTCTCTTGCCTTGCGCAGCAGACCAATAAAAAGACCACAGGAAAGCAGGAAAACACCCAGGGATGCAATCCCAAACATCGTATTATGAAATCTGTATTCATTGATCATGTTACACACGCCGTAAAGCAGCGTCACGACCCCGAATACAATCATACGGTTAGCAACCATTGCAATGAAGCCCTTTTTATCTTTGCACTTAAACATTTCCTCCGGGGATGCCAAAAACGAGCTGACCTCTTCCTTTGCCTTCATCTTAATTGCCGAAAGCAATACATACAGTCCGTATAATGCTGCCGCGCCGTCAATAATATACTGCCAGTTCCAATTACCCATCTTCTGTCTCCTTTTATGCATTTTCTCCTACCATCATATATGATTCATTCTGATCCTGCAATGTGGAATTTGCCGATTTTTCAGACAATTTGTCATTGAAAGTTGGGAGGTTCTATTGTAAAATATTCTTATGTATATGACATAATCTATTTGGAGGGTTACTTATGAAACTAGAAAATGTAAAAATACTAATCGGGGATGATTCGATTCTTGCACGGAAGCAGTTAAAGGATACGATCGCTGCTTCTTATGATGTGACTTTTGTAGAAGCCGTAAATGGCCAGGAAGCCATTGATCTTTACAAAGCTGAAAAACCGGATCTTGTTTTTCTGGATATTGTTATGCCGGTCAAGGATGGTATCACAGCCGTTTCCGAGATCATGCAGGCAGATCCTTCCGCAAATATTATTATGGTATCTTCTGTTGGTACACAGTCCCAGCTTAAAATGGCGATTGAAGCCGGTGCAAAGGACTTCATTCAGAAACCATTAGATGCCGAACAGTTAAAGGCTGTTATTAACGCACGCTTTGAAGGGAGATAAAGAATATGTACACTCAGTTTTTTGGTAATTTTTTGCTTAGCAAAGGTGTTATCTCTGCTGAAGAGCTTGTAGAAGCCATGAAGAAAAAGGCAGACGTCCATCTGAAGCTTGGAACGATCGCAATCCATGAAGGAATGCTGACTGCATCCGAAGTAGATAATATTGTAATTATGCAGACACACGAAGACAAAAAGTTCGGTGAACTGGCAATCGAGCATGGTTATCTGACCGAAGAACAGGTTCAGGTATTATTAGATAACCAGAAGCCGGATTATCTTCTGCTTGGTCAGATCTTAATCGAGGATGGCAAGCTGACAAACAGTGACTTCGAGAATCTGATCTCTGACTACCAGTCCCAGACCGAGATCTTCGATCTTGAGGCAGATGTATCCCAGCATGAGATGGTTCATAAACTGTTAGCTGATTTCTGTCAGTTTGATGATCCTAAGACCACAGAACATGCAACCGAATATCTGACACTCTTATTCAACAACCTGATCCGTTTCATCGGCAATGACTTTACACTACTTGACCCGATCAGTTGCAAAGAGTACCCGACCAATTACTGCATCGCGCAGCATATCTCCGGTAAGATTGCAATTCAGGCAGCTATGGATATGGAACCGGAAGCAGCGATCTCTTTCGCTTCCCGCTATGCACATGAAGCGTTTACCGAATTTGATGAATATGTGAAGGCTTCCTTAGAAGACTTTTTGAATCTTCACAACGGTCTGTTTAATGTCAATATGTCAAACAGCCGTTCCATCGAGCTTTCACTCTGTCCACCGGAAGCACACAGTAAGGATGTATTAGATTTCCAGAAGACTTCTTACATCTTCCCTGTTATCTTCCCATTTGGAACCATTCATTTTGTTCTTGCTTTTTAGATAATATCTGATTGGTTTTCCTGCCTTTCAGACAACATAAAACCGCAGCCGGCTGGCTGCGGTTTTATGATTGTGCACCAGACGGCACACATTTTACTTAGATTTAGATATTTAAGAACTTCTTAACAGTAGCTTCCATCTCATCTACTTCACAGACAGTATCATGTAATACTGCTGCGCTGCGGATGTCTTCGATTGCCTGTGGAACTTCTACGTTTGCAATCTTACTCAGCTCATCTACCAGTTCAAAGTCTGTCATGGAATCATACTTATGATCGATCGCATTCATAACGCTTCTGGTGAACTTAAACGGGCTTGCTGTGGATGCAATGACCGTCTTCGTCTCAGTATCTCCTGTCTCTGCCTTATACTTGCCATATACACCGGCTGCAACTGCTGTATGTGTATCGATGACATATCCGGTATCCTCGTAAAGCTTCTTAATCACTTCTGCGGTCTCTGCCTCACTGGAATAATTACCATAGATGTCTGAAAGCTGTGCTTTCATCTCCGGTGTGATCTCGTACTTGCCATCTGTGGTAAGCTCCTTCATAAACTCTGCATTCTTTGCAGCATCATTTCCGGCGATGCGGTAGATCAGACGCTCTAAGTTGCTGGAGATCAGAATATCCATGGATGGAGATGTCGTCAGGATAAACTCTCGGTTCTTATCATATGTTCCGGTTGAGAAGAAATCATATAATACCTTGTTATCGTTCGAAGCACAGATTAATTTTGCGATCGGCACTCCCATATTTTTTGCATAGAATGCTGCTAAGATGTTACCAAAGTTACCGGTCGGAACCACAACGTTGATCTTCTCATCCTTTGCGATCTCTCCATTTGCATACATCTTTGCATAAGCATATACGTAGTATACGATCTGTGGAACCAGACGTCCGATATTGATAGAGTTTGCAGATGAGAACTGATAGCCTGCAGCATCCATTACCTTAGCGAGCTCTTTATCGGAGAACATCTTCTTCACACCGGTCTGTGCCTGGTCGAAGTTGCCATTGATACCGACAACAAAGGTGTTCTCACCCTTCTGTGTTACCATCTGCTTCTCCTGGATCGGGCTTACACCGTTCTTCGGATAGAATACGATGATCTTTGTTCCCTTGACATCTGCAAATCCGGCAAGTGCTGCCTTTCCTGTATCACCTGAGGTTGCGGTCAGGATAACGATCTCATTTTTGATCTGATTCTTACGTGCAGATGTGATCAGAAGGTGTGGCAGGATCGATAATGCCATATCCTTAAATGCAATGGTAGAACCATGGAACAGCTCTAAGTAATATGCACCATCAGCATGAACAAGCGGAGCGATCTCTGCTGTATCGAACTTCTCATCATAGGCACTGTTGATACAATGCTTCAGTTCTTCCTCTGTAAAATCTGTCAGGAATAACTTCATAACCTCATAAGCAGTCTCCTGATAACTCATCTTCGCAAGATCATCCATGCTGACATCAAGCTTTGGAATCTCTGTCGGAACAAATAAGCCGCCTTCTCCTGCAAGACCTTTTAAAATAGCCTGTGAAGCAGTTACCTTCTCGTCTGCGTTTCTTGTACTTGCATAAATCAAATCCATTTTCTCAACCTCTTTATTCTTTTTGTGTATTTACATATTGTACGTGCATTCCGCGTTATCGATTTACTCTGCTGAATTCACGTATTTTATTATATAGGAAATGCGCGTAGGCTGTCAATGCTTCATCCGATAAATTCTACTTGTGGAAAAGTGAAAAACGTTTTACACTGTTTATAGAAACAAAGGATGAATCAGAAAGGAACCATGCGATGCTTGCCGGTGTCTATCTTGCGAAAAAAAAGGATGGAACGATCTACTACCGTTCCAATATCACCCATAAAAACAAACACATCAGTCTTGGCAGCTACCCGGATGAAGAGACGGCACATAATGCCTATGTGGAAGCCGGGATCATTCTCTCCTCTTCCCGTATCCGCATCGATTCCTTTTCCCATGCGCATACACTCTCTTTTGACAAGATCGTAAGTCTTATCAATTTCCGGGACAACGGCATCTATTTTGGCAATCCGATCTATCTGCATGCGAATTATTTCAGCTATTATCTGTCCATGCATGAGGAGTTAAAGTTCGATATTGATGATCTGTTTTTCTATTCCAGCCACAAGATCCTGCGTCGTCAGGGGCATCTGTACGTCAATGATTACGGTATGCAGCTTACACTTCTTTCACGCTATGGCATTCATAATTATGCCGTTGCAGGCAGGGATTACTATTTTGTCAACGGGGATTCTTCTGACCTCCGCTATTCGAATGTCAAGATCGTAAACCGGTACTTTGGTGTAACCGCCTTCGAAAAAAAGGGCACAATACGATACCGTGTCCAGCTTCATATCAATGGGAATCATACGATCGGCACTTATTCCAGCGAAGAAAAAGCTGCAGTTGCATACAATAAGGCTGCAGATCTTGCTGTTTCTGCCGGTATCTGCAAAAATTATACACCAAACTATGTAACCGAACTGACCGCCAAAGAGTATGCCGATCTCTATACCAGAATCCGTATCTCTGCCCGGTTTTTAAACTATCTGGATCGGATTAGCCAGTAACTGGATAAAATCACCGGATTTTTCCTTTACAGCCAATAAAAAAAGAGCCTGCAGCATCCGAAATATAAAATGCACAGACCATGCGTTGCAAACACTTTTCAAACGCATATCTGTGCATTTCTTTTCCGGTAATCATCTGAAACTAGATGGTATTATTTCTGATTGATGTAATTTACCAGTCCTTCACAGTCAATGATCTTCTGCATAAATGGCGGGAATGCCTGTCCCTGATAGGAGGTACCCTTGGTCTTATCGGTAATGACTCCGGTATCAAAGTTCACTTCTACCTCATCTCCTGCTTCAATCTCATGTGCAGCTTCCTTACACTCGATGATCGGAAGTCCGATATTGATCGCATTCCGGTAGAAAATACGTGCAAAGGTCTCTGCAATAACACAACTGACACCAGCCGCCTTGATCGCGATCGGGGCATGTTCTCTTGAAGATCCACAGCCAAAGTTCTTTGTAGCAACCATCAGATCGCCAGCCTTTACATTTTTCACAAAGTCCTTATCAATATCTTCCATACAATGGGTTGCAAGTTCCTTCGGATCTGAGGAATTCAGATATCTTGCAGGAATAATTACATCTGTATCTACGTTATCGCCATATTTGAATACTTTACCACATGCTGCTTTCATCGTTTTACCTTCTTTCTGTCTTCCCAGACTGCTTACTTAACTTCTTCCGGACTTGAAATCTTACCGGTGATTGCACTTGCTGCGGCTACTGCCGGACTTGCAAGATAGATTTCGGAATCTACATGTCCCATACGTCCGACAAAGTTACGGTTTGTCGTAGAAACGCATCGCTCATTTTCCGCTAAAATTCCCATATATCCGCCAAGACACGGTCCACAGGTCGGTGTGCTGACAACTGCGCCTGCTTCAATGAAGGTACGGATGTATCCGGCTTCCATTGCATCGAGATAGATCTTCTGTGTTGCAGGAATTACGATCACACGTAAGCCCTTTTTGACCTTCTTACCATCTAAGATAGACGCTGCGATCTTAAGATCCTCTAAACGTCCGTTGGTACAGGAACCAATGACAACCTGATCGATCTTGATGTCACCCACTTCATCAATGGTCTTTGTATTTTCCGGAAGATGCGGGAATGCAACCGTCGGTCTTAAGGTGCTAAGATCGATCGTGTATTCTTCGTCATAAACAGCATCTTCATCTGCTTCGTATGCGGTAAACGGACGCTTGGAATGCTCCTTCATATAAGCGATTGCAGCATCGTCTACCGGGAAGATTCCATTCTTTCCACCGGCTTCGATTGCCATATTTGCAATCGTAAAACGGTCATCCATGCTCAGATACCGGATGCCGTCTCCTACAAATTCCATAGACTTATAAAGTGCTCCATCTACACCGATCATGCCGATGATATGAAGGATCACGTCCTTACCGCTGATCCACTTTGCAGGCTTACCGGTGATATTGAACTTGATCGCTCCAGGCACCTTAAACCATGCCTTACCGGTTGCCATTCCGGCTGCCATATCGGTACTTCCGACACCGGTTGAAAATGCACCAAGTGCACCGTAGGTACAGGTATGGGAGTCTGCACCGATGATCACATCGCCGGCTACGGTCAGTCCTTTTTCCGGGAGCAGTGCATGCTCAATACCCATCTCTCCAACATCAAAATAGTTCGTAATATCATGTCTGCATGCGAACTCTCTTACACATTTGCAGTGCTGTGCAGACTTGATATCCTTGTTCGGTACAAAGTGGTCAAGTACCAGTGCAATCTTGTCCTTATGAAAAACACCGTCTACTTTCATCTTCTCCATCTCATGGATTGCAACCGGTGAAGTAATATCATTTCCTAAAACCAGATCCAGATCAGCCTCGATCAGCTGTCCGGCTGTTACAGATTCCAGACCGGCATGTGCGGCTAAAATCTTCTGTGTCATTGTCATTCCCATTTGTATGTCCTCCTGTTATTTCTCTTTCTATTGTAAATAATACATCCTGTTTATTGCAAGTATTTTCTGCAATTTGATTTATCATGTTGCTATTCTAGCATAGTTAATGATATAATGGAAATACATAATAAATATGTTTATTATCACTTAAAGTTATATTAGAGAGGTGTTCCAATGATCCAAAGTCTTTCCTGTTACCGCATCTTTTACACGGTTGCAAAAACAAAGAATATTTCAAGAGCCGCAAAGGAACTGTATATCAGTCAGCCTGCGATCAGTAAATCGATCCAGAAGCTTGAAGACAGCTTAGGCTGTGAGCTGTTCCGCCGGAGTTCCAGAGGTGTGATTTTAACCGAAGAGGGGGAACTGCTTTTTACCCATGTAAGCTCTGCCTTTGAGACTCTTGCACTTGGCGAAGATAAGTTAAAAAACTCCTTAGAACTCGGTGTCGGCCACTTAAAGATCGGTGTCAGTTCCACGCTCTGCAAATACATTCTCCTTCCTTATCTGAAGGAATTCACAAAAAAATATCCGCATATCAATATTTCCATCACCTGCCAGTCTACGAATGAAACGTTACAACTGCTTGAGGCAAATAAAATTGATATCGGATTGATCGGTCGTCCGGAATCTTTAAAAACCATGGACTTTTTCTATCTTGCTGAGATTGAAGACATCTTCGTCGCAACCCAGGTCTATCTTGATAATCTGAAAAAAAGAGGTTACGGCACGGATGAGATCTTAAGCAATTCCACGCTGATGCTGCTTGATAAAAACAACATGACCCGCCAGTATATCGACGATTACCTTCAGGAAAACCAGATCGAGATCCGCGACCTGATCGAGATCTCTGCGATGGATCTTCTGATCGAATTCGCCAAGATCAACCTCGGTGTTGCCTGTGTGATCCGTGAGTTTGTTAAGGAAGAGCTTTCCGACGGTACACTGATCGAGATTCCGCTTGGCTTCCCGATGCATAAGCGTGAAGTCGGATTCGCTTATAAAAAGACCTTAAAGCCTTCGAAATCTCTGGAACTGTTTATTGATTTCTATCATAATTTTAAGTGTTAGCTTTCCATTGAAAAGTCTGCTCTACATATTTTTGCATTTTGTCATTTTGATTCTATATAGCATTTTCTGACACCGGAATCTTATAACAGGATCTCTAACTGCTCGTTTAAGACGGCATGATGCAGATGGATGGTAACGGCACTTTTTAATGCCTGTGCATCCCGTTTTTCTAAAAAGTTCATGATCAGGATATGATCCTTATAGGCATCTTCTGCCACTACATCTAAGTTATAATTCAGGGAAAAGGTACGCTCGATCGTCTCCGTAAGCATCGGCATAAACTGACTGATAAAGTCATTGTGGGATGCCTTTAGGATCGCACCATGGAATGCACTTTCGGATTCGATCCGCTTTTTCCCTTTCGGGTCTTTTAATAACTGCTTCTGACATTCTTCTCCGAGTGCTAGAATCTCAGCGATCTCATCATCTGTCGCCCGCTTGCATGCAAGAGCTGCCGCCTCCGGTTCAAAGATCAGACGTGTCTCGTATAAGTCACGCAGCCGGATCTTCATCGTCGAAAAGTCCTGCACATCGATCCTTCCACTCGCATACTGGTCTACCTGTTCGGTTACAAAAGTTCCCTTTCCGCGGCGTACCGTAAGAAGTCCCTCCGCACTTAAAATACGAATGGCTTCCCGCAGGGTCGTTCTGCTGATCCCTAGCTTTTCTGACAGATCATTCTCGTTTGGCAGCTTTTCTCCAAACCGGTAAATCTTGTCATCTAAGATCAATTTTCTGATATTTTCTGCTGTCCGTTGTGACAGATTTTCCTTTTCGCTTCCCATCTTTTGACACCCTAATTCTATAATAAAGTGTGCGCTTGCCGCACACTCGCGCCCGAGCGGATGCATCGCATAATCTTCCGCTCCGCGAGGTGCGCATCTTACGATCAAGCATGCATGCTTGATTTTTGCAGTATAGGAATTCCAATGGAATTTCCTATACTGCAAGAAAGAGCTGTCCACCGCCCAAAAGCAGCCGGTGCAACAGCTCTTTTTCTAAGAATAGCTTAGTTGTTAACTAACTTATCCTCTTCGTTATTCCAGCTATACAGCTTACGGATCTCTTCTCCAACCTTCTCTGATGGATGCTCTGCAGCTTTCTTTCTCATCATCTTGAAGTGTACCTGACGTCCGGCAGGTGACATATCTAATAAGAACTCTTTTGCGAAAGAACCATCCTGGATGTCTGCAAGGATCTTCTTCATAGTCTTCTTTGTCTCTTCTGTTACAAGCTTCGGTCCTGTGATGTAATCACCGTACTCAGCTGTGTTAGAAATAGAATATCTCATTCCTGCGAATCCTGACTGGTAGATTAAGTCTACGATCAGTTTCATCTCATGGATACACTCGAAGTATGCATTTCTTGGATCATATCCAGCTTCGCATAATGTCTCGAAACCAGCCTGCATTAATGCACAAACACCACCGCAAAGGACTGCCTGCTCACCAAATAAGTCTGTCTCTGTCTCTGTTCTGAATGTTGTCTCAAGAACACCGGCTCTTGCTCCACCGATTGCAAGTGCATAAGCAAGTGCTGTATCTAATGCCTTTCCGGTTGCGTCCTGCTCAACAGCTACTAAGCAAGGAACACCCTTTCCAGCCTGATACTCGGAACGAACGGTATGTCCCGGTCCCTTAGGAGCGATCATGGTTACATCGACATCCTTCGGAGGAACGATACATCCGTAATGGATATTGAAACCATGAGCGAACATTAACATGTTACCCGGCTCAAGGTTTGGTTCGATGTCTTTCTTGTACATATCTGCCTGTAATTCGTCGTTGATCAGAATCATAATGATATCTGCACGTTTTGCAGCTTCTGCTGCTGTATAAACCTGAAATCCCTGTTTCTCGGCTTTTGCCCAGGATTTACTTCCTTCATAAAGACCAATGATTACATTACATCCGGATTCCTTTGCATTTAATGCATGTGCATGTCCCTGACTTCCGTAACCGATGACTGCGATTGTCTTTCCATCTAATAAAGAAAGGTTACAGTCTTCCTGATAATAAATTTTAGCTGCCATTTTAGTACCTCCATTAATTTGTAGTTGTATGACATCTCTCTTGTGTTGTCTTACAACTATTATAACGCCAGAATCCTGTTTGTCAAGCACTTTTCTATAATTATTTTGTACCAGTGATTAACCTTCCCGTTCTATCCGCCGCTTCTCTCTTTTTGTCTCGATCACATGGTGTATGGCGGCAGCCGGGTGTGTAAAGATCATCCGTGGTCCCGAAAAACGCATAACCTCTTTTATCTGCTCACGCATCGCAGGCTGATAACAGTGTACCTTGCAGTTTGAACAGAAGGTTTTTGTCTCCATAAACGGACAATGATCACTGCGTGATCTCGCATAGTCTGCCAACTTCTGGCACTCTGCACATAACCCCTTTTTCCCTCCATGCTTTTTCCTGCAATACAAGGCGATCATCTGTGACACGAGTGCCTTTTCCTGCTCGCGCCTGGTTTCTACATCTTTCTGCATTAACTTATCCTCCCATGTTCGACGGAATAGATCTGATCTGTGATCCGCATGGTAGATGCCCGGTGCGATACCAGTACAACCGTCTTATTGTTTTTCTCTTCCCGCAATGCCTTTAGGATCACTGCTTCGTTCAGACTGTCAAGATTGCTGGTCGGCTCATCTAACATCATAAGATCCGCATCATGAAGAAATGCTCTTGCAAGTCCCAGTCTCTGCCGCTCACCACCGGAAAGGGTATCGCCCAGTTCCCCTACCGGTGTATCATATCCATCCGCAAGACCCATGATAAACTCATGCACCGATGCTTTTTTACATGCCGCCTCGATCTCTGCATCTGTTGCATCTAATTTTGCGATCCTGAGGTTGCTCCGTATACTGTCACAAAACAGATGTGTCTCCTGTGAAACCAGACTTTCCATATCCCGCAGGTTTGTCGTATTGATCCGGCTGATCTCTTTTCCGGATATCTGTATCTGCCCCTTTTGTGTATCATAGAAACGCAAAAACAGCTTTAACAGTGTGGACTTTCCACTGCCGCTTCTTCCGGAGATTCCGATCACAGTACCTTTTTTGATCGCAACCGACACCTGATCTAAGATCTGTTCCCCACCATAGGAAAAGCTGACCTTATCCGCACATGCACCCGTAAAGGTGACCGGCTCCATGCCCTGCACCTCTTCTACCACCGGACTTTCTTCTAATATATCAAGTACACGGTTTCCGGCAGCAAACGTGTTTTGCAGGGTACTTCCAAGGTTCGCAAGTGCCACAACCGGACCAAACGAGCTCATCAGTGCGATCGTCGGGATCAGCACCCCTGCGAATCCGATCGATCCCTTCTGATAACACATGGCATTGGCAAAAAGCATCACAAGATCAAAAAGCAGAATCACCGTATTCGTCACTGCCTGATTGCTTCCCTGTACACGCTTCATCTTCTCTTCATCTATGGATAACTGCTCTGTCCGGTCATTCATCTGCACTAGTCTTGCCCTGCCCTGTCCATATTGCAGGGTCTCCGAAAGTCCACGGAGGCTGTCTAACACAAAGCCGGACAGTTCGCCTGCCTTGGTGCGGAAACGAAGTCCGTTTTCCCCGCTTCGCTTTGATACGAGTACCGGGATCACCACTCCGACCGTTCCATAGGCTGCCAGTGCGATCACACCGAAGCTCCGGTGAAAGCTGCCGATAAACAGGCTCATAATACCGGAAAACAAAGCTGCGATGGCAACCGGTGATATGGTGTGCGCATAAAACACCTCTAAAAGTTCAATATCGGATGTGATCACAGAAATCAGATTTCCTTTTTCCTTGCCATCTAACTTCGCCGGGCACAGCTTACGAAGAGCAAAAAATACCTTATCCCGGATCAGTGCCAACAGCTTAAAGGCAACAAAGTGATTGCATGCCTGTTCCGCATAGCGTAGGATTCCCCGGAGCAGCGCAAACACAAGAACAAGGCAAAAGATTCCTTTTAATGTGAATGGTGTCTGTATTCCAGCCACTTCTAAGACAGCATAACCGCCAAGAATCGTAATACCGGATGCCGCCAGATGACCGGCTAAGCCCATGTCGATCGCTAAGATCATAAATCCTGCAAGCGGCCGGACAAGACCGATCAACTGCTTCATTACGCCAAATCCACTTCTCTTTTTCATCGGTCTTTCTCCTTTCCGTAATGCTCTAATAACTGCTGTGTGTTCCAGAGCTTTGCATACATGCCGTTTTCCTGAAGTAATGCTTCATGACTGCCATCCTCTGCAATGTGTCCCTGATCAAGTACATAGATATGATCGGAATCTGTCACATTTGCCAGACGGTGCGAGATTAAGATCACGGTCTTATGCTCTGCCAATGCCTTGATCTCTTCCATAATATCGTTTTCACTTTCAACATCAATGTTTGACGTTGCTTCATCAAAGATATAAACAGGACTGTTATGTAAAAGTACCCTTGCTAATGCAAGTCTCTGGCACTGGCCACCGGATAAGTTAGCAGCCTTCTCACTAAGCATAATATCGAGTCCGTTTTCTTCCTGCAAAAAGTCCTTTAACTTTACCCGCTCTAAGACCGCCCACAGTTCCTCTTCGGCTGCATCCGGTCTGCCCATAAGCAGATTTTCCCGTACTGTCCCTTTAAAAAGATAACTTTGGTGGCTCACATAGGTAATATTTTTCATCCGGCTCTCTTCACTGAGATCCCTTAGTTCCGTTCCACCGATGGTCACCTCTCCCTCATACCGCTTATTTTTCCCGGTCAGAATCCCCGCAATCGTAGACTTGCCGCTTCCGGATTCACCCACGATCGAAATAAAACTGCCCATCGGGATCTGAAGCGAAACGTCATGCAGGATCTTACGGTCTTTTTCATACGAAAAGTCCAGATTCTTACAGACAATGGAACAGTCTGCCCAGATCTCTCCGGTTTTCGCTTCCTCTTCCGGCAGATCAAGCAGCCGGACATGGTAATATTGCCTGCCCGGTACTGCGTGACAGATAAGATCACACCAAGTGCCGCGCCGCCATAAGCGACCAGATCCATGATCGTGATCGAATTGAGCTGCATCGTTAAGACCTTCATCGTGATCTTACGGAACTTCTCTGCTTCTGCATTCATTTCCTTCTGCTTAAAATCATCTGCCTGATATATTTTTAAGGTCGTAAGACCCTGCAGATTCTCAAGGAAGGTATCGCCAAGTGCGTATACTGTCCCCAGTATTTTGCCAGAAGCTTCTTCGCCCACCGCTGTACCACTACGATCGATACCGGAATCAGCGGTACGCAGATGAGCAGGACAACTGCACATGGTACACTCACAAAACAAAGCACGATATACAGTGTCAGTGGTGCGATCATCGCATAGAAAAACTGTGGCAGATACGATCCAAAATATGTTTCTAGCTGATCCACACCTTCGACTGCCACCTGTACCACTTCGGATGTTTTCACCTGCTCCTTATAGGAAGTGCCAAGTCTTAACAGCTTCTCATAGATCATCTGCCGCAGTCTCTGCTTTACTTCTTTCGAAGATAAATAACTCATTTTCGCAGACAAGGTTACCGCAAATAAGCGGATACTGATTGCTATTACCGCAACAAGCAGGGTAAGTGCCAGATCACCGGACTGCATGGTATGCTCAAACATTTTTCACAACAACCTTGTGATCGCAGCCATCATCGTGATATTAGCAGCAAGGGATGTCCATTGGCACAGGACATTTCCCGCAATGTACTTTTTACTTTCGCTGACCTCGCCGATCAGTCTCTTGTTGATCATCATAGTAACGATGTCCTTTCCGATATTCTTTTTCAGTTAGTTAGTGCTAACAAATAGTATCATACTATTTTCATCCTGCCCAGTGATCTATTTGATATTTTTTCTCATTATGTCCGTATACTTATGCACCAAAAATGACCGCACAATGGCGGTCATTTCGTGTTCTGATATTCTTAATCTAAATAAGTTACGTCCGCAGATCCTCTTGTAAGTCCCGTGATTCCGGTTCTTGCAAGTTCTAAGATCTCATAGCCCTGCAACAGATCCATAAAGGCATCTAACTTGCCCTGATGACCGGTCAGTTCGATCACCATAGAATCGTTGGTTACATCAACAACCTTGCCATGGAAGATCTCGGTTACACTTAAGATTGCCTGACGCTGTGTATCCAAGGCACGGATCTTTACTAAGATCAGCTCTCTGGTCACAGAAGTTCCCGGCTCTAATTTCTTAATGTCTAAGACATCCTCTAACTTTGCAAGCTGCTTCTCGATCTGCTCTAAGACCAGCTCATCCCCGCTTGCAACGATCGTGATCCTTGTATATCTCGGATCTGCCGTAACACCTGATGAAAAGCTGTCTATGTTATAACCTCTCCGGCTGAAAAGACCGGATATATGACTTAATACACCTGCTGTATTTTCGACTAAGATCGATAAAACCTGTTTTCTCATTTCCATCCTCATTTCTGTATACACCTTTTTGTTCCATTCTAGCATATGACCCCTGTTTGTCAATACAAAAAGTCGTACAGATCCGCACCGGTGATCAGCGCAACCGCACCGATATAATCCTCACGATCCGAAAGTCTGGTATAGATCAGACGCTTGCTGTCATAGGCTTCATCATAATAGGACGCCGCACGGATCAGACTGTTAAATGTCCGCTCATTCTTAAACCATCTGCCGGATAATACGATACTCTCCGGTGCTAAAAGTGTCGTGGCATTGATCAGCGTTCTTGCAAACACATCTAAAATATCCCCCAGATATAACC
>CACZPJ010000086.1 GCA_902782995.1 uncultured Lachnospiraceae bacterium
ATCGTCAATGACGTATTTGAAAAGTTCCATGATAAGTTCGGATTCTATCCGGAGTCAACCGGTTCTTATTATATGGATGCGGATCTGACGAATTATATTAAAGAAAAATATCCGACTGTAAAATGTGCGGTTGCAACCTGTTGGGAAGAAGGACCAAAGGCATACCATACCTGCAACAACTCCTGGTATACCTTATTTGACGGAGGCCCATGGGCACCTTGGATTCCTTCAAAGCAGAACACCCATGCACCGGCTGCAAACAAGGAAGAGGATAGCGGAATCGTAGCAATCCCGCATCTTTCCCGTGACTTGATCGCATGTTACGACGGAAACGGATCGAACTTCGGAACACATCCACAGAACGTTCTTCGAGGAATGATCTATGATACAAAGACATGGGAGTATCCATATCTGTATAACCTGATCGATCAGTACCGTTCTCTTGAGAAGTACAACAACGGATATGCATATAACATGATGTTCGTCGGACCGGGCTGGATGAACAAGATGGGACGCTGGGAACAGCCATATGACCTTCTCTACAAGTCATACAGCGACGGCTGTGCTTACTATGGTAAGTTAAAAAAGGAAGGACAGCTTGTTGATATGACAATGTCCGAGTTCGCTGACTACTATCGTGAAAAGAAGGGTGTCAACGATAACAACTACAATGAACCGGAATGCGCACTCTGGAGAGACATTTTATACGGATCAGACAAGCAGTTATTCTGGTACTGTGATCCATATATGAGAGCCTGCGTAAACATGGATCAGGGTGGCGCGATCGTAGATCTCCGTCCATACGCAGCGAAGCTGGAGTGGCCGGTAGGAATCGGAACCAAGCATGTACAGGATGCATCTTATCCGTTCCTGATCCAGGAGAAGTATCGTGCAGGTTACTTTACTCATTATGCAGGAGAAGGAACGGTAAGAAGTGCAAAGCTCTCTTATAAGGGAGAGGAAGTGGATCTCTGTCTCTGCCCGACACATGCACACTTTTCACAGGAAGGCAAGACAAGAATCCTGACTCTTGATCCGGTAACGATTGAATTCCATGATCTGACGATCAAGCTTCAGACGAAGGAATATTTTGAAGAGGGATCTTCGAATATCAAGATCGAGCGTCACATTCTTGAGATGAGCAATCCGGATGCAGAAGTAACCTTAAACGAGTACATGGTGGCATGTTATGGTACAACCGAGTATTCCGAGGATATGTCGAATATTAAGTTAAGAATTGACGGACCGGAAGTAAAGACGATTGATTACGCTTATAAGTGCCGGGAAGAGGGCGTTGTAGGTGCAACAGAAGTCTCTGCCGTCGTTCCTGAGATCGAGACAAGAGTTTCCATGACTGCATCAGATTCTGCCGCAGAAGGATATGTAAAGGAAGGTTATGCATTCTCACCAATGTTTACCCTTGGATATAAGAAAACAATTTCAGATAAGGAGGTATTTGCAACATGGCTCAACTTGGCAAAGGCAAATTAAATTATAGATGCCCATCCTGCTTCCTCAGAGATCTGGACATTGATATGTTTTACAATAAGGAAACAGGTATTTATAGCTGCATCCGTTGCCAGTACAGAGGAACGGAGCAGGATGTTTTAGAGAAAAATGAAATGATCCGTTTCCGCTATAAGGCAATGCACGATCGAATTACCAAATTTGATTTTGACTAAATGACAAAGCTGCCGTACGATAGTGCGGTAGCTTTTACTAAATTTAAGGAGAAATTATCGTATGAAGTTTGATGTAAATAAGATCCACGATCCGAAGTTTTTTAAAGAAAACTGCATGCCGGCACATTCCGATCATGTCGCATATCAGAATACAGAAGAAGCAGACTGCTTAAGCAGCAGTTACCGGATTTCCTTAGATGGTGTCTGGAAGTTCCACTATGCACGAAATGAAGCACAGACGATTCCGGGCTTTGAAGATCCTTCCTATGATTGTAAGCCGTGGGAAGAGA
Organism: uncultured Lachnospiraceae bacterium; assembly: GCA_902782995.1. Classification (GTDB taxonomy): domain Bacteria; phylum Bacillota; class Clostridia; order Lachnospirales; family Lachnospiraceae; genus Roseburia_C. The sequence continues at coordinate 1,973 of CACZPJ010000086.1, forward strand.
TCCGCGTACCTGCACACATCCAGATGGAAGGATATGATCTTCCGCAGTATGTAAATATCCAGTATCCATGGGATGGAAGAGAGGACATCTGGCGTGACCGGGTTCCGACCAGGTTTCATCCGGTTGCAAGTTATGTGAAATATTTCACCTTACCGGATGACTTTGTGGAAAATGGCCTGTTTATTTCCTTCCAGGGGGTAGAGAGTGGATTCGCACTGTGGCTGAATGGGCATTATGTGGGATATAGTGAGGATTCGTTTACGCCTTCGGAATTTGATCTGACCCCGTATGCTGCGGCGGGTGAAAATAAGCTTGCCGTAAAAGTCTATAAGTGGACTTCTTCAAGCTGGTGCGAAGATCAGGATTTTTACCGCTTTTCCGGTATCTTCCGCAGTGTCTATTTATATACGATGCCGCGCACGCATGTCTATGATCTGAAGATAGAACCGGTTGTCAATGAGACGCTTGATGCAGCCAGACTTCATATTGATATGCAGATCTGCGGGGAAGGAAGTGCAAAGCTTACCTTAGAGGGAAGCCGTGACTATACACAGCCGGATGAGCAGGAGATGGCAGTGGTATTTGAGGAAAGCATCGATCTGGCATCCGCAGAAGACGGGCAGGAACTACGGATCAGTGAAAGACAGATGGCACATCCGGTCTGTTTTGAAAAGCAGGTAGAGCATCCATCATTCTGGAGTGCCGAGACACCACATCTGTATACACTGACGATCGAGATATGCGATGCAGCCGGAAATCCGGTTGAAGTGCTCCGTCAGTTGATCGGCTTCCGCCGGTTTGAGATGAAGGACGGACTGATGCAGTTAAACGGAAAGCGCATTGTTTTTAAGGGTGTCAACCGTCACGAATTCAGTTCGAAAACCGGACGCGTCGTGTCAGAAGATGAAGTACTTACGGACATCCTTACCATGAAGCGCAACAATATCAATGCGATCCGTACCTGTCATTATCCGGATGCAAGCGGGATCTATGCATTATGTGACAAATACGGTCTTTATATGATCGCGGAAAATAATATGGAATCGCATGGCTCCTGGGATGCTGCCAATCATGGACTGGTACCGAAGGACACGATCGTTCCGGGGGATAATATGGACTGGGAACCGATGATGCTCGATCGTGTGAACTCCTGTTATCAGAGAGACAAGAACCATCCGGCGATCCTGATCTGGTCGGTTGGAAACGAGTCATTCGGTGGTAAAGTCATCTATGATATGTCGGAGAAGTTCCGTGCACTTGATCCGTACCGTCTGGTGCATTATGAGGAAATCTTTAATGACCGCAGATATGAGGGTACCAGTGATATGGAAAGCCAGATGTATACACCGGCAGCGGATATTAAGAAGTTCTTAGATACACATAAGGAAAAGCCGTTTATCTGCTGTGAGTACACGCATGCCATGGGAAATTCCTGCGGCGCAATGCATAAATATACGGATCTGACCGATACCGAGCCACGGTATCAGGGAGGCTTTATCTGGGATTATATCGATCAGTCGATTCAGAAAAAGGATCGTTATGGACAGGAATTCCATGCATATGGCGGAGACTGTGGCGAACGTCCGACCGATTATAATTTCAGTGGCAATGGTATCTGCTATGGTGGCGGCAGAGCGGCATCTCCGAAGATGCAGGAGGTGAAGTTCAATTATCAGAATATCAGTGTCCGGTTTGAAGAGGATGGATTTTTCACCGTTGTGAATAAGAACCTGTTTGTTCATACAAATGTGTATGACTGTGTGGTTTTACTCGAAAAATGTGAAAAAGTTATCAGAAAGCAGAAGATAGCAACGGATGTTGCACCTTTATCCACAGCATCCTATAAGATTCCATTTGAAGTAGCAGATGATGCAGAGTATGTTCTGACGGTTTCCTTCGTATTAAAAGAAGATCTGCTCTGGGCGGATGCCGGACATGAGGTTGCATTTGGACAGAAGGTATATAAAAAGGCGGCAGCATTTTCTGCCCCTGTGGGTGAACTTCATGTGGTAAAGGGCAAGGTAAACATCGGTGTCCGCGGAGATGACTTTGACTGTCTGTTTTCACTGCTGAGTGGAGGCCTGGTTTCCTACCGCTATGCAGGTAAGGAGATGATAGAAAAGATTCCGATGCCGAACTTCTGGAGAGCACCGGTCGACAACGATTATGGCAGCATGGCACCGGCGCATTATGCACAGTGGAAGATCGCAAGTATGTATATCAGCCACAGGGATGGCGGTATGTTTGATAATGTACCGACGACCGTAAAAGAGGATGCACACAGCGTAACGATCACCTATACCTATTACATGCCGACTACCCCGGCAAGCATGTGTAAGGTTGCATATACGGTATATGCGGATGGCACCGTGGAGACGAAGCTGATCTATGATCCGGTAAAAGGACTTCCGGATATGCCGGAATTTGGAATGATGTTTAAGCTGAATGCGGATTACGATCATATCGAATGGTATGGATATGGACCGGAAGAGACTTACGCAGACCGGAAAATGGGCGCAAAGCTTGGAGTTTACCGAAATAAAGTAAAAGATAATATGGCAAAGTATTTAGTTCCGCAGGAATGCGGCAACAAGGTCGGAGTACGTTATGCAAAGGTGACGGATTACAAGGGAAGAGGACTTCTGTTCTCCGGTGATGAGATGAACTTTAATGCCCTGCCTTATACGCCGCATGAACTGGAAAATGCATCACATGCCTACGAGCTTCCACCGGTGCATTACACGGTTGTCCGTGTTGCAGCAGCGCAGATGGGAGTCGGTGGCGATGATAGCTGGGGCTCATGGGTACACCCGGAATATCATATTGATGTGACAAAGCCATTGGAATTTGTATTCAGATTCAAAGGAATTTAGAAGGAGAATGTGCATGAAATTTGTAAAAGGAATGGATTTATCCACATTACTGGAACTTGAAAAATGTGGTGCAAAATATTACGTGGATGGAAATGAGATGGATATCTTAGACATTATGAAAAAGTATGATGTGGATACGATCCGTATCCGTCTCTGGAACGATCCGTGGTCTGAAGATGGGGCGTCTTACGGAGCAGGGGAAAATGATCTTAAGACAACGCTTGCCATTGCAAAGAAGGTTACAGATGCCGGACTGTGTACTGTTAAACTTCCATTACAGTGACTTCTGGGCAGATCCGGGCAAGCAGATCAAGCCAAAGGCATGGGAAGGCTATACGGTGGAAGAATTAGAGCAGGCAGTCTATGATTTTACGGTTGATACCATGAAGGTATTTTGCGATCATGGAATTAATACGACAATGGTTCAGGTTGGAAATGAATTGCCCAATGGTCTGCTCTGGCCGGAAGGAAAGGTTCCAAACTATGATAATATCGCAAGGTTTGTGAATGCAGGTATCCGTGGAGTGCGTGCAGTTACTCCGGATGTTCCGGTTATGATCCATCTGGATAATGGTGGAAATAATGCATTATATCGCGAATGGTTCGATGAGTTTACAAAGCGTGGCGAGGACTTTGAACTAATTGGATTATCTTACTATCCGTTCTGGCACGGAACACTCGATATGCTGACTGATAATATGAATGATATTGCCAAGCGTTACGGCAAGGAGCTTATTGTAGCAGAGGTTTCCATGGGCTATACCATGGAAGATTACAAGGATTACGAGAAGCTTACGGATGCGCAGCGCAAGGGCTATGCAACGAAGCCGGAGCTGGTTGCTAAGATCGAGTATCCGATGACGGTGCAGGGACAGTATGACTTCATGGAGGACTTCCTAAACCGTATCAGCCACATTGAAGGAAACAAAGGCAAGGGCTTCTTCTACTGGGAACCGGCATGGATCCCTGTTCCGGGTTCCGGCTGGGCGACAGAAGCGTCCTTAAAGTATATGAACGACAAGGGACCATGTGGCAATGAATGGGCAAATCAGGCGTTGTTTGATTATGACGGAAATGCATTACCGGCGTGGAATCTGATCCGGGACTTTAAGCCGCAGGATTAGTAGGAAAACCACACATCTTAGAAGTATCAGAGGAGCAGATAGAATGAAAATTCTGTCTGCTCCTTTTGGCTTGCTTTATGAAACTTTTAGAAATATTTTGTTTCATTTAATAGGAAACAAAATGGAATGTGGTATAATGAGCGTAGGCAATGAGCAGTGCCAAAAGAGTATTCGGCAAAATCGCCTGCTTGCAGAGCTGATTTTGTTGGATACTCTTTTGATAGTGCGAAGCAAACAGAACAAGTCATTATGAGGCATAACCTATGAACAGACAACAACTGGAGCAATATATTTTTCAAACATATCACGTTAAGCCGGAGTATCCATGGAAGCGTTCGCCGAAGGATGCAGTGTTCCGGCATGCAGAGAACCGGAAGTGGTTTGCACTGGTGATGTCTGTCGGAAGAGATAGGTTAGGCATGCCACAGACAGGACAGATTGATATTATGAATGTAAAGTGTGATCCGGCTTTGATCGGTTCATTGCTTGGAGAATCCGGTTTTTTTCCGGCATATCATATGAACAAAGAAAACTGGGTTACGACTGCATTAGATGACAGTGCATCCGATGAGAAAATACGGATGCTGTTGGATATGAGTTATACAGCAACGGCTGAAAAGATACAAAGCAAGAGGACAGGTGGAGAAAACAGATGAAGCTGAAAACAAGACTGATCATATCATTTTGTATTATTATATTTGTTCCGGTCTGTCTGACCGGAGTGGCACTCTTTGGTTTTCGTAATGTGCAACTGCGGGAAATCGAGCAGACCTACGGTGTGGGTGATAACAGTGACTACACCTATCTGACGAATTCCGTGCAGTTATTAAGCCGTTATACGAAGGATATGTGTAAGACGATCTCAGAAAAGGCAAAGGCAGACCCGGATAATTTTGAGGATGTGACGTATCTGAATGAATTGAACAACCAGTTGAAGGAGAAGTATTCGTATCTGATCGTGCGGAAGGGAAGTACTATTATTTTTGAAGGGAACGGAGAAGATCCGATTCCGGCAAACCGGCTTCCGGGCTATGGAGACGGAAATACGAATGTGGAATCCGGCTGCTTTTTAGATGGCGAGTCACAGGCACTGGTCAAACAGATTGATTTTCAGTATTCGGATCAGGACAAGGGTTCTATCTTTGTTGTGACAGCGACGCACAGCCTGATCCCGGAGATGAAGGAGCTTGTGATCGATATTATTATCTCTGTGATCCTGATCCTGATCTTTACGGCAGCCATGCTTACGATATGGATTTACCGCGGGATCATCGGACCGATCAAGAAGTTAGAGGTTGCAACACAGAATATCAAGGAAGGCAATCTGGACTTTGTCGTAGAGGCAGAGAACGAGGATGAGATCGGAGAACTGTGCCATAACTTTGAACAGATGCGGCAGCGGCTGAAGGAATCCACCGAGGAAAAGATCGCAAACGAAAAGGAAAACCGCGTATTGATCAGCAACATTGCCCATGACTTAAAGACACCGATCACAGCGGTGAAGGGATATTCGGAGGGACTGATCGATGGTGTTGCAGATACACCGGAAAAGCGTGACAAGTATATCCGTACCATTTATAATAAAGCCAATGAAATGGATACGCTCTTAAATGAGCTGACCTTGTACTCGAAGATCGATACGAACCGTATTCCATATAATTTCAATAAGATCAATGTGGCAGAGTATTTTGATGACTGTATCGAAGAGGTAGGTCTTGATCTCGAATCGAAGAATATCGGACTTTCCTATTTTAACTATGCGGAAGATGATGTGATGATCATTGCCGATCCGGAGCAGTTAAAGCGTGTCATTCATAATATAATAGGAAACTCCATAAAATATTTAGACAAGCCGAAGGGCTTTATCAACATCCGTGTAAAGGATGTGGGTGATTTTATCCAGGTGGAGATCGAGGACAACGGAAAGGGAATTGCCGCAAAGGATCTGCCATATATTTTCGATCGTTTCTATCGTGCGGACGCATCCAGAAATTCCGCAACCGGAGGAAGCGGAATCGGTCTTTCGATTGTAAAAAAGATCATCGAGGATCATGGTGGCAAGATCTGGGCAACCAGCAAGGAATCGACAGGTACGATCATGTACTTTGTTATTAGAAAATATCAGGAGGTACCAAATGAGTAAGGTATTGATTATTGAAGATGAAGAAGCAATCGCAGAATTAGAGAAGGATTATCTGGAGTTAAGCGGATTTGAAGTTGAGATTGAAAATAATGGAGAGACAGGGTTAAACCGTGCCTTAAAGGAAGACTTTGACATGTTTATCTTAGACCTGATGCTTCCGGGTGTGGATGGTTTTGAGATCTGTAAGCGCATCCGTGAAGTGAAGAACACACCGGTTCTTATGGTATCTGCCAAAAAGGATGATATTGATAAGATCCGTGGACTGGGACTGGGTGCAGATGACTATATCACCAAGCCGTTCTCACCAAGTGAGCTGGTTGCGCGTGTAAAGGCACACCTTGCCCGTTATGAACGTCTGATCGGCAGCAATGTGCAGGAAAATGACATCATAGAGATTCGTGGGATCAAGATCGATAAGACCGCACGCCGTGTCTGGGTCAATGATGAAGAGAAGCCATTTACAACGAAGGAATTTGACCTGCTCGTATTTCTGGCGCAGAATCCGAATCACGTATTTACAAAGGAAGAACTCTTCAAGGAGATCTGGGACATGGAGTCCATCGGAGATATTGCAACGGTAACGGTACACATCAAAAAGATCCGTGAAAAGATTGAGATGAACACAGCGAAGCCGCAGTACATTGAAACAATTTGGGGAGTAGGTTACAGATTCAAGCTGTAGGGCTTGAATCGTAAGAACAAATAACGAAAGTCAGAGCAGGCTGGGGAGTTTACTTTATGAGTTATAAAAATACAGATGCCCTGATGAGGCATTTACGGGATAGCGGAATCTCAATAAACGGATCAAAGCAGAAACGACAGTTAATGAATACAGGGTATTTTCATGGGTATAAAGGATACCGCTTTTTTGAAAATTCCAACAGACGTTTACCATTTGAGTCATATGAGGAAGTTTATGCTACCATAGAGTATGATTCGGACTTAAAAGCATTGTTATATGCAAAAATGATGTTTATTGAGACCGCAGTAAAAAATATTGCGTTGGAAAGTATATTGGTAAATACTAATTCAGAGTCTATTCAGGATATGTACGACAAGGTGGTCTGTGGATATAATAATGCACCTGATCTGGCAACAGCAGAACAGCGAAGAAAGTTGCAGCAGAATAAGTTGAATTTACAAAATTCTATTCAGTCCAGCCTCGCATATGCATATAAGAAGAACAATCCCAAGATAACACATTTTTATAATAATATTGGATATTCAGGTGTTCCAGTCTGGGCTTTATTTGAAATAATGACAATGGGAGATTTTGGATATTTATTGTCGTGTCTTACATATGAGGTTCGTGATGATATTTCAAAGCGTTTATCTTTAAATGTTTCATGTGATACAGATAGGAAACTGATATATAAGTATATATACACCTTAAAAGATCTACGAAATGCGATTGCCCATAATGCAGTTGTTTTTGATACCAGATTTCGAAATATTGATCCTACCAATGCGATGAAACAGTGTTTGAAAATTGAAATTGGATTACCGTATGTGAATTTTAAAACAATTGGAGATTATATTATTCTTATGTGTTATTACATGAAGCTGCTAGGATTATCAAAGACAGAAATAAGAGCATTTGTCCGGAGCTTTGAAAAGATAACCGATAAATATAGGAGAACTGTTAATTCGAATGTTGCTGCAATCGTCATTCATCCGGACTTGGCGATACGAATGAATATTTTGAAAAAATTCATATGAAAACTTGCATTTATTTATGGTTTGTTGTATATTATAGATACTAATTGGGGTATGTATTTGCGGATGCATACTTAAGAGAGTCGGAGTGATCCGGCTCTCTTGCGTTATAGGGAACAGGTACATTTTATGAATGAATTAGAGATTTTATTTGAGGATGCATCCATCCTCATCTGCTACAAACCATCCGGTGTTGCAGTGCAGACGAAGCGTTTTGGGGAGCAGGATATGGAGAGCCTGCTTCGTAATTACTTGGCGAGGAAGGGCGAAAAGCCGTATATCGGTATCGTACACAGGCTTGATCAGCCGGTCGAGGGTGTCATGGTATTTGCGAAAAGTCCAAAGGCTGCGGCAGAATTAAACCGGCAAATGCAGCAGAGGGGATTTGGCAAGTACTATTACGCAGTAGTTACGGGAACTTTGCAGCAGCAGAAGGGAACACTGACGGACTATCTGAAAAAGGATGGACGGACAAATACCTCTGCGGTTACGGATGCAAAGACGCCCGGAGCAAAAAAGGCAGTTTTGTCATACGAGGTCTTAGGCAGCCGGAACGGACAGTCACTTGTGCGGGTCTGCCTGGAAACCGGACGTCATCATCAGATCCGGGTACAGATGGCACATGCAGGATGTCCGCTGATCGGAGATAAGAAGTATGGTGCAAAGGAAGCATCCGGAATGCGGGGAATCGCACTTTGTTCCTATCATATTGACTTTATACATCCGGTAAAAGGTAAGAAGATGTTGTATGAGATCGTTCCAAAAAGCAGTTTTTTTGAGGACTATCAGGAAGAACTTACCGCTCATACAGATGGTGGGAATTAACAGCAGAAAAGCAGGATAAAAGATAACATCCGGGACATACTTTTTCTATGAAAATAAGAATGGAAAAGGCGTGGTCGGATGTACTGAAACTGGCAGGAATTACAATCGTGGTATATTGCGGAATGCGTTATATACTTCCGGTTGTAGTTCCTTTTTTATTTGCGGCTATTCTTGCTGTTTTACTGCATCCGGTTGTTGATAAGTTAGAAAAGAAAATAAAATTGCCGCGTGGGTTTTTCAGCTTTCTTGTGCTTGCGGGTGTCGTACTATTGATCTTACTGCCACTTGGCTGGATTTTTTGGAAGCTTTTGCTGGAAGCATGTAGTTTTCTGGGAAAATATGAACTCTGGGAGGGGAAGATCCGGCATATCTGGTGCGAATGCTGCGTGTGGATGAAAGAACTGACCGGAAGGAAGGCAGACTTTATCGAAGCATGGGGTGAAACCCGTGTCGAACAGATGTCAGAGGTAATGGGAGAAAAGGTGCTTCCCGTTTTGCTGAACTGCTCTGTTTCCGGTATCCGCTACATTGCAGGTATTGCATGGAAGCTGCTTGTTACACTTGTGGCAGCGGTGATGATCCTTACCGATTATCAGAATCTGAGAAAGTGGTTTGACCGGACTGTTTTCGGAAGGATATTAAAGCGTCTGGGGACAGATACGCTTCATGCAGGCGGAACTTACCTGAAAGCACAGTTTTTCATTATGTTAGTGATCACCGCAATCTGTGTCCTTGGTCTCTTCCTGACCGGGAATCCCTATGCACTGCTTGCGGGAATCGGGATCGGGGTGTGTGATGCACTGCCGTTTTTAGGCACGGGTACGATATTTTTTCCATGGCTTTTCATCTGTATTTTTCAGAAAAAATATATGCTTGCGGTCTGGTACGGGGTGTTATATCTGATCTGTACACTCATGCGGGAATTTATGGAACCGAAGTTGGTCGGAAAAGGAATAGGCGTGCATCCGCTGATCGTGATCTTCAGCCTCTATGTCGGGATCTGTGTTTATGGAGCACCCGGGATCATTTTAGGACCATTGTCTGCACTTCTGATCTGGGAGATCTATCGAATGGACTGGAAAGAGGATGCGGGATCGTGACAATTTTATTTTTATAAGATAAAATGCACAATTATGTAGGGCAGACATGCGGAACATAATTGTGCATTTGGTTATTCAAAAATATATATCTTATTTGTTGCTGCGTCTCCAGATATGCATCTTCTCTGCTTCCTTGATCAGTTCATCACGGAAGTCCGGATGTGCAACGGAGATGATCGCTTCACACTTCTGCCAGGTAGAAAGTCCCTTTAAGTTGACCTTACCATACTCTGTTACCAGATAGTGGATGTTTGCACGGGTATCGGTTACGATCGATCCCGGATTCAAGGTAGGAACGATTCTTGATTTTACCTGTCCGTCCTTGGTCTTAATGGTAGAAGAACAGCAGATGAAGCTCTTACCACCGTTTGACAGATAAGCTCCTAAAACGAAGTCTAACTGTCCGCCTGCACCACTGATGTGCTTGATTCCGGCTGATTCTGCATTTACCTGACCGAATAAGTCAAGGTCTACAGTATTGTTGATGGAAATAAAGTTATCCAGTGAAGCAATGGAACGGATGTCGTTCGTGTAGCTTACCGGTGCGCTCATAAGCTCTGGGTTCTCATCTAAGTAATCATACATTTTTTTCGTTCCGGCACCAAAGCCATAGGTCTGACGGAAACGGTCGATATTTTTCTTAGATCCGTTGATCTTACCGGCTCTTGCAATATCAACAAATGCGTCTACATACATCTCAGTATGAACACCAAGATCCTTTAAGTCAGACTCTGCGATCAGAGAACCGACTGCATTTGGCATTCCACCGATACCAAGCTGTAAGCAGGCACCGTTTGGAATCTCATCTACGATCAGCTTTGCAACTGCCTGATCTACTTCTGTTGCAGGACCGCCTGCGCCAAGCTCTCCGATTGGAGGATTCGATCCTTCTACGATGTAGTCAACATCAGAAATATGTACACTGTTTTCAAAACCGCCCAGACAGCGAGGCATATTCTCGTTTACCTCAACGATGATCTTCTTAGAAGTCTCGCAGACAGCCATCAGATGGGAAGCATTCGGTCCGAAGTTGAAGTAACCGTGCTTATCCATCGGAGCAACCTGGAACATTGCAACATCGTCCGGTGTGGAGGATTCGCGGTAATATCTTGGTAACTCGGAGTAACGGATCGGGGAATAGAAGGAACATCCACGGGCAATCATCTTACGCTCGATTCCGGACATATGCCAGGAATTCCAGGTAAAGTGCTCACCGGCATCCTCACGTTCAAATACAGCAAGTGCTTTTAAAAGAATACCACCACGCAGGTTGACATTGGTCAGTTCATCCGTACGTTTTGCAAGTGCGACATCAAGTGCATCCGGTGTTCCGGTACACCAGCCATAGTCAACCCAGTCACCGGATTTGATGACCTTAACGGCTTCATCCGCAGATACGAGTTTTTGTTTGTATTCAGTTGTAAAATCCATCAGAAAACCTCCTATAAATATTCATCACTGCACCTGTCTGTCAGAAATGCGAAAAAACAGTATTTTGGCAGAAAATGAAAGAATTTTGCTGCCTTTATACTAACACTTGCTGAATCTAAGGTCAAGATTCGTGAGGAAATCCACACAGAACAGATGGTATTTTTCGGGAAACATATCGAAAAAAGAAGAAAAACAGTGTATACTATTAATTCATGGGAAAAGAGATGGAGGAAGGACTTTGAATACAAGAGAAAAATTTATGCAAAAGCTGCTGGTAGTTTTTGCGGGTGCATTGATCTGCAGTCTTCTGTGGGGAAGCGCATTTCCATGTATTAAGATCGGATACCGGATGATGCATATTGCAGGAGATGACTCGGCATCGCAGATCCTGTATGCAGGGCTTCGTTTTACGCTTGCAGGACTGCTTGTGATACTGATCGGAAGTATCGGAAAACGGACTGTTTTACTGCCAAAGGGAAAGGCATGGGGAAAAGTGCTTATCCTAAGCATGTTCCAGACCGTCGGACAGTATGTCTTTTTCTACATCGGACTGGCACATACGAGTGGCGTCAAGTCTTCGATCATCATCGGGACCAATGCCTTTGTAGCGATTCTGGTGGCAAGTCTGATCTTCCATCAGGAGCGGTTGACACTTCGGAAAGTAGCCGGCTGTTTGATCGGTTTTTCCGGTGTTGCACTTGTCACGCTCGGTGGCGCAGGGATGGATCTTCATATGAGCTTTGCCGGAGAGGGCTGTGTATTTTTATCATCGGTTGCATATGCGGTGTCATCTGCCTGTTTTAAGATATTTGCAAAAACAGAGGATTCTTTCCTGTTAAGTGGCTATCAGTTCTTAACAGGTGGTATCATTATGGGCATCACAGGAATCGCGATGCATGGAACGGTGCAGGGATTTACCGTGGCATCGACGGCGTTGCTAGTCTATATGGCTTTGATCTCTGCGGTAGCGTATACGTTATGGGGAATCCTGTTAAAGTATAACCCAATTTCGCGTGTGGCGGTATTTGGCTTTATGAATCCGGTAATCGGTGTAATATTGTCTGCACTGTTATTGGGAGAAGGGGAGCAGGCAGCAGGTATAAAAAGTATTCTGGCACTGGTTCTTGTCAGTATCGGAATCTGGATTGTAAACGGAACAAAAAAACAAGGTTAACAATAAAGGAGCAAAAGATGAGTGCTGTTGTAACATTAAAAAAGGGTGAAGGACGTACCATTAAGGCAGGTGGTATGTGGATATTTGACAACGAGATCGCAACGATCGTGGGAAAGTTTCAGAATGGCGATGTGGTATTCGTACATGATTTTGACGGCTATCCGATGGGAAAGGGCTTTATCAACCAGAATTCGAAGATCCGTATCCGGCTTTTAAGTAGACATGAGGATACAAAGATCGACGAGCAGTTCTGGCGGGAGCGTGTGCAGGCTGCATGGGATTACCGGAAGAAAACGGCGGATACGAGTTCCTGCCGTCTGATCTTTGGAGAGGCAGATTTCTTTCCGGGAATGGTCGTTGATAAGTTTTCGGATGTGCTGGTGGTACAGTCCTTAGCACTTGGAATCGACCGCTTTAAGCTTCAGATCGTGGATCTGATCCGCGAGGTGCTTGCCGCAGACGGTATTACGATCCGTGGTGTCTATGAAAGAAGTGATGCGAAGGTCCGCAGGCAGGAAGGCATGGAGCAGGTCAAGGGCTTCATCGGTGAGGAATTCGATACGAATGTAGAGATCGTGGAAAATGGCGTACACTATATCGTAGATGTGAAAAACGGACAAAAGACCGGATTTTTCTTAGATCAGAAGTACAACCGTCTGGCGATCCAGAAGCTGTGTAAGGATGCGCGTGTACTCGACTGCTTTACCCACACAGGTTCTTTTGCCTTAAATGCGGGAATTGCCGGAGCGGCAGAGGTTACCGGTGTGGACGCTTCCCAGCTTGCGGTAGATCAGGCAACCGAGAATGCAAAGCTGAATGGTTTGGAGAATAACGTGAAGTTCATCTGTGAGGATGTGTTTGAGTTACTTCCGGAACTGGAAAAACAGGGAGAAAAGTACGATGTCGTTATCTTAGATCCACCTGCTTTTACAAAGTCCAGAAGTTCGATCAAGAACGCGACAAAGGGTTATCGTGAGATCAATCTGCGCGGCATGAAGTTAGTGAAAAATGGTGGCTACCTTGCAACCTGCTCCTGTTCCCATTTCATGTCCTATGAGCTATTCACCAAGACGATCAATCAGGCAGCGCACAGTGCACATAAGCGTCTGCGTCAGGTGGAATTCCACACGCAGGCACCGGATCATCCGATCCTCTGGGCGGCAGATGAGTCGTATTATCTGAAGTTCTATGTTTTCCAGGTTGTAGACGAACGCTAGGCATTCGTCAAGAAAAGTAATGACTGGAAAGTAGCGGAAATGCTTGATTTATAAGGGATTGAAGGCATTTGACGTTTACAGAGAAAACCTCGTAAAGTATCGCAAAATATCACAAAACCGTGATTTAAAGTGGTAAGAAAAGTGGTAAGTCTGAGTGGTAAGCAC
>CACZPJ010000087.1 GCA_902782995.1 uncultured Lachnospiraceae bacterium
CGAGTGAAATCCACTGCTTACGAAAACCACAAGTGAAGCCTTTGCTGAACTTGTCTGGTTGTAGTTGGCAGTTAGTTCACGATGAGCGTTGCAAATGTTTGCGGAACATATTTTTGCATTTTGCCAATTTTAAAATCTGAAAGTATCTTTTGACACCTGATCCATCTACCGCTGTGCGAGTTCCTGCGTAATATCTTCCCAGGTAACGCCTTTTTCCACCATCAGTACCATTGCATGGTATAAGAAGTCTGAGATCTCGTACTTGATCTCTTCCGGATCCGGATTCTTGGCAGCGATCACGATCTCGGTGCTTTCTTCTCCGATCTTTTTTAAGATCTTGTCTAATCCCTTATCGAACAGATAGTTCGTATAGGAACCGTCCTTCGGATTTGCCTTACGGTCCTGAATGATACCGTAGACTTCCTCGAAGATCTTCATCGGATTTTTTTCGACATAATCCTTTTTCACGATCTGATTAAAGAAGCAGGTCGGATTGCCGGTATGACAGGCAGCACCGATCTGGGATACCTTTGCTAAGATCGTATCATAATCACAGTCAGCCGTCAGGGACTTCACGTACTGGATATGTCCGGAAGTCTCACCCTTTAACCAAAGCTCCTGTCTGCTTCTGCTAAAGTAAGTCATCTTACCGCAACTGATCGTTGCATCAAAGGCTTCCTTTGTCATATAGGCAAGCATCAGGACTTCATTCGTGCGATAATCCTGTACGATGACCGGAACCATTCCATCCGAATTCTTTTTTAAGTCCTCCCACTTTACTGCCGGTTCAAAATGATCCATCGTAAGCCCGTCTTTGGCAAACTCACTCTTGATCTTCATAATATCGGCAGACGGATCATTTAAGAAAGCTCCTGCGACACCACGGACACAGTCGTTTTTTAAGATGGCACTGATCTTCTCATGCTCATACGCATCATACTGTACAACAAACGGAAGATCAGTGATATTTTCGACTGCATCGACCATCTCCATATTCATTAACAGCATCTCATGAAAGTATGTCTGCATCTCAGAGCTGTGCTTAAAGACAAAGTCTACATTCTCGATGGAAATATTAATATGATCCTTGCCAAAGCGTGCGGTTCCCTCCTGTGCAAGGGAGAAGCTGACTGCCTTCGAACCATTTAACATGACCTGCTTACAACCTGCATACAGCAGCTTTTTAATATCCTCTAAGCGGTTGATATTTCCACCACCGCAGACCGGGATCTCAACCATACGGTTGATCTCCTTGATAGTGTGGATGTTTTTCTCATGCTCTTCATCCCCGGTAGAAAGGTCAAAGACCATGATCTTATCGATTCCACTATCGTTATATAACTTTGCAAGTGTCGCAAGATCACCGGCAGATTCCATATTCTTCGGACTCTTTACCGCCTTGCCATCCTTTAAGTAAATCGTTGCTACTATATTCTTATGATCCATAATCCTACAAACTGCCTTTCGTTGATAATATACTCGTAATGCGTGGATCTACCACCGTAGCGGCATCTAATGCCTTTGCGAATGCCTTAAACATCGCTTCGATCATATGATGGTTATTCCCCGGTGTCAGCACCTTGATATGCAGATTCATGCCTGCGGAATAAGATACGGCATAGAAGAATTCCTTTACCATCTCGGTATCCATATAGCCGACACGGTCTGTCGTAAATTCTCCTTCAAAGGACAGATATGGTCTGCCGGACAGATCTACAGCACATAAGACAAGTGTCTCATCCATCGGAAGAATGCAGCTTCCAAAGCGGCGGATACCCACCTTGTCCCCGACTGCCTTTTTGATCGCATTGCCAAGCACGATTCCGGTATCTTCGATCGTGTGGTGGCAGTCTACAAACAGATCACCGGTCACCTTCACCTTCAGGTCAAACAGTCCATGTCTGGCAAAACCATCTAACATATGATCAAAAAATCCGATCCCGGTATCTGCCTCACAGCATCCGGTTCCATCAATGTCAAGAGAAAGCAGAATGTCTGTCTCTTTTGTCTTTCGTGTGTATTCTGCAAATCGTCTGTTTTCCATATGTCCCTCCATTTTCTGTGGATCTTCTGTTCAGTCCTCAAAACGGACTCTGACAGAATTGGCATGTGCTGTTAACTGCTCACACTCTGCGAACTGTGCAATATCCTTATAAACGTCCTGAAGTGCCTCTTTGGAATAAGAGATGATACTGGACTTCTTGATAAAGTCATCGACACTTAATGCAGAGAAGAAACGAGCCGTTCCATTGGTCGGAAGTACATGGTTTGGTCCTGCAAAATAATCGCCCAGCGGCTCGCTGCTGTACTCTCCGATAAAGATTGCACCGGCATTCCGAACCTTTGTCATCACTTCAAACGGATTACGTGTTACGATCTCCATATGTTCGGACGCAATATCGTTCACTGTCTCGATCGCTTCCTCCATATTTTCTGCAACTAAGATATATCCATAGTTATCTAAGGACTTCTGGATGATCTCTTTTCTCGATAATACGGCAACAAACTTGTCTACCTCTTCCGATACGGCATTTGCAAGGGACTCGCTTGTTGTAATTAAGATTGCGGATGCCATCTCGTCATGCTCCGCCTGTGATAATAAGTCAGCGGCAACGTAACGTGGGTTTGCGGAATCATCTGCGAGTACAAGGATCTCACTTGGACCTGCGATCGAATCAATGCTTACATAACCAAAAACAGCTTTCTTGGCAAGTGCAACATAGATATTACCCGGTCCTACGATCTTATCTACCTTTGGAATGCTCTCAGTTCCGAAGGCAAGGGCTGCGATCGCCTGTGCACCGCCTACCTTATAGATCTCGTCTGCACCGGCTTCCTTTGCGGCAACTAACGTGGATGGATTAACCTTTCCGTCTTTTCCCGGAGGTGTTGTCATGATGATACGGTCAACACCTGCAACCTTTGCCGGAAGCACGTTCATTAATACAGAAGACGGGTAAACTGCCTTTCCACCCGGCACATAGACACCGACCTTCTCTAAGGCTGTAACCTTCTGTCCGAGGATGATTCCATTGTCCTTGGTATCAAACCAACTGAACTGACGCTGTTTTTCATGGTAATCGCGGATGTTGACTAAGGAATTGCGGATTACTTCAAGCAGCTTAGGATCGACCTTCTCATAAGCTTCTTGAATCTCTTCATCCGTTACTAAGATATTCGATGCATTAATATCTGCGCCATCAAAACGCTTCGTATAATCAAAAACAGCTTCATCTCTTTTTGCACGGACATCCTCGATGATCGCATTGACGCGGCCTTCAAATTCTCCATAGCTGTTTGGGCTTCTCTTTAATAAGTCTTCTAAAATATTGCTCTTTGTCTCCGGTGTAAGCTTTAAAATTCTCATCTGACTACTTCCTTTCTACCTGTAATACCTGCTTTAAGTCTGTAATTAACTTCGTGATCCGTTCATTTTCCATCTTCATGCTCACTTGGTTGACCACCATACGTGCAGATAACGGACAAACCTCTTCTAAAACCTGAAGTCCGTTTTCACGAAGTGTAGAACCTGTCTCTACTATATCACAAATTACCTCTGATAATCCAACAATCGGTGCTAATTCGATCGAACCGTTTAACTTAATGATCTCAACGGTCTGATGCTTTTTGTTATAAAAATAATCTTTTGCGATTCTCGGATACTTGGTTGCAACACGGATCAGCTCATGATGCTGTAACAATTCGCCCGCTTCCTTTGGCCCGCAGATGCACATCCGGCACTTTCCGAATCCAAGATCAAGTACCTCATAAATATTTCTGGCTTCCTCTAAGATCGTATCCTTTCCTACGATTCCGATGTCTGCCGCACCATATTCGACATAAGTCGGAACATCCGGTCCCTTGGCTAAGAAGAACTTCAGCTTTAACTCTTCATTTACAAAGATCAGCTTTCTGGTATCCTTATCCTTCATCTCTTCACAGGTGATTCCGATTTTTTCAAATGTCTCTAATGTCTTCTTGGCAAGTCTGCCCTTTCCTAATGCAAATGTTAAATATCTCATCTCTTCCATTTATCTGTCCTCACCCATAAAAATTAATTCTGCAATCTGATTGCGTTCCTTATATGCCTGATAATCCGCATCCGTCTTTGTCTGATCACGTAAGATCAGTTCTACGGCATTTCCAGCAGCACGGAGAGCTGCTGCTTTTTCGATGGCGTTCTTTTTCACTGCCTCTTCATAGACGATCAGCGTGTTGTGATAGTCTACCGGGATCTCGATCTTCTGACGTGATAACGCACTCATTAACTGATCGACCGTAAATGCGAATCCGATGGATGCCGCATCCTTGCCAAAGTACGGCAGCAGCTTGTCGTAACGTCCACCTTTCACGATCGGTTCTCCGCTTCCGAAGGTATAGCCTGCAAAAATAATTCCGGTATAGTAAGAATAATTACTGATCATTCCAAGCTCATAGCTTACATGATCGTCCACACCATAGATCTGTAAGACTTCATCTAATGCCTGCAAGCGTTCTAAGGCTGCAAGGATCTGCGGATAATCTGCTGTATATTCCTTTGCAAGCGCGCATGCACCGGCAAAATCAGCAGCCTGGTTATAGATCATGCCAAGCATTCCGAAAAGCTTCTTTAAGGACTGTGGTATGTCGGTCTGCTCGATCTCTTCTTCCACACCAAAGAAGTTCTTATTTGCGATCAGTTCACGGACACGCTCGGTCTGCTCCTCATCTAATCCGGCAGCAGCGATCAGTCCGGCTAAGATGTCTACATGACCGATACTGATCTGGAATTCCTTTAATCCGACCGCTTTTAAGGAAGAAATGACCATTGCAAGAATCTCTGCGTCTGCATCCACGGTATTATCTCCGATCAGCTCCGCACCAAGCTGTGTACACTCCTTTAAGCGTCCCTGATAACTGTGGTTATTGATAAAGGTATTGCCCATATAACTTAAACGGATCGGCATATCCTCATCTGCAAAATACTTTGCAACGGAACGTGCGATCGATGGCGTGATATCCGGTCTGAGAACTAATGTATTTCCCTCGCGGTCAAAGAACTTATACAGTTCCTTCGACGGGGTTGTTCCGATCTCTTTTCCAAAGATGTCAAAAAACTCAAAGGTTGGTGTCTGGATGTTATGATAGCCGTAGCTTTTTAAGGTGTGTGACAGCTTGCTCTGTAAGACGAGCTTCTTTTCACATTCTTCATTGTAAATATCCCTGACACCTTCCGGTGTATGTAAAAGCTTATTTTTCATAGATCTACCTTTCCTGTCTGTCAATAATTATTCGCTGAAATGCTGATTTTTCAATACGCACTTTAGTGTGCTACCATGCTACTACAGTGAATTGCTTTGTTTATTATAAAAAATCACACATCAAATGTCAATCCCTTTTGTCTAAATCCTTCTGGATTCCGTCCAGATACGGTACAAGCAGTCCGTTTTTCGAAGTGAGGAAAAAATCCTGCTCTGTTTCTTCGTACCGGAAGCTTTTTCGTCCACCCTGCGCAGCACGGTCCCAGAACTTTTTTAAAAGCTCATAGCGCAGATAATAGAACTCATCCCGATGGGAATAAAAGATCAGGAAAAAAGCAATCCCGCCCTGTCTTTCAAAATCCCCCATAAACCGTACCTGATGTGCATGGATATTTGCAAGCGGAAATGTATCCGTATTGCATTCCTTCGCATCGAAGCAGACCGGGATTCCCTGTACGGCACCGATGTAATCGACCGTACTTTTCTGTTCAAAGTAGGCAAGTGTGATATGCCTTGTCTCCTTGTCAATATTGATCGGGGTGATCGGCGTCGGGATCTTCTGTATCAGTGCCAGATGATTTTCCAAATACTTTTCATTTGTCCGGTTGATAAATTCTTCGAGTGTAGAACCACGAAGACCTCTTGAATTCCAGGTTGCCATCAGAGTATGGTATCCTCCTTCTCCTTCGGAAGCGTGTAATAGATTTTATGTTCTTCTAAGATATGTAACGAATGATCCTTGATCTCTATGATGTTGACACTGCAATTCGGCTGATGGTTATTCCAGAACTCACTTAATTCCAACTTTTTTAAGAACGCTAAAAATGCACGGATAATGCCGCCATGGCAGCAGACTAAGACATTCTCATAGTCCTTTTCCTTCGGATAGATCTCTGTCTCTAAAAAGTCCTGTACTCTTGCGAACAGATCCTCATAGCTTTCCCCGATACTGGTTGCCTGATATTTCTCCGGCTCATGGAAAAGATAATAGATATTCCGGTATTCGGGATTTGTTGCGATCTCATCTAAGTGTACCCCTTCCCCCTCGGCAAAGTTCATCTCGCAGATCCGGTCATCATAGATGATCGGGGTATCTTCCCCCTCTAATAAGATGTCCGCGGTCTGTCTTGCACGGATAAGCGGACTGCAATATGCCAGATCAAAGTGTAAGCCTTCCCTGCGAAAACCATCCCTGGTCAGTTCGGCAAGCCGGATTCCGTATTCATTGAGCGGAATGTCGAGTCTTCCCTGGATCAGCTTTTTCTTATTATAATCTGTTTCCCCATGTCTCATTAAATAGATCTTCATCTTCCGTTTTCCTTTCCTTTTCTGCCACTAATTCTGATACGTCATTATACGCTCAAATTCCGCACCCGGATTTGCAAGAAACCTTCTGCCATCCGGCAGTTCTACACGGTAAGCATGTAAAAGCTGGCTTTTGATCCGGCAGCATTCCCGCCATTTCCGGTTAACAGTCTGATCTCCATACTTCAGATCCCCGACGATTGGATGGCCGATGGAAGCAAGGTGGGCACGGATCTGATGTGACCGTCCGGTGATCAGATGTACTTCTAAGAGCGTTCTGTCTGACATCGATGCGACCGGTGTGTATTCGGTTTCGATATATTTTGCATCCGCACCGGGTCTGCTTTGTATCGTGACCTGATTGTTTTTTTCATCCTTACGCAGGTATCCGCAGATGCGTGCCGGCTCTCTCATCTCACCGGAGACAATACAACGGTAATACTTGCGCATCGAACGATCCTTTAACATTGCGGAAAGCTCCTGCAATCCCTTTAAGGACTTTCCGGCAAGTAAGAGCCCGGAGGTGTTGCGGTCAAGGCGGTTACATACCGATGGATGAAAGGTCTTTAACTCTTCCGGTGTGATCGCCTTCGTATGGAGCAGATAAGCGATCAGATATTCGTTGGCAGAAATATCCTCCGGCATTGCCTTCTGGGAAAGCATTCCGGACGGCTTATTGATGATTACAATATCTTCGTCTTCATAGACGATAGGAAGCTTGTCCCATGCGACCTTCGAAAGACTTGCGGGTAGCTCTGCTTCCTTTTGCTCCCCTCCGGCAAATTTTGCAAAGGTCTCTTCCGAAAAATAGATCTGGATCGTATCTCCGACCGCTATTTTTTCGGAGCCATCTGCCCTTTTCCCGTTCCAGACAATATTCTTTTTTCGCAACATCTTATAAAGGAAGCTGCTTCCTGCATTCGGCAGCAGCTTTTTTAAATACTTATCCAGGCGCTGCCCTGCCTCATTCTTTCCAATCTGGATCTCTCTCATATGAATCCTCATTTCTAGGATTTTTACTGTGAATAAGTAAGCATACACAATAAAAATTTATTTTCACATTACCGTTTCTTCTGGTGTACATTACGGATCGGCTTGCGCTTGCCGCCGGACTGCTTTGGGGTGGCATTTTGCGGTGTGCGATTCTTCGTATTCTTATTGTTCCTTGATACTATATCCTGTCTGGCTGTATGATTTTTTTTGTTATTCTTTTGCGACGCATCCTGTCTGGATACAGCATTTCTTTTATTCCCCTTCGGATGCGTTTCATGGGAAGCAGTGTACGGATGCTTCATCTTCCGCGGAGGGATCAGACAGTGTTCCTCGAACCCGATCAGATCTTCCCGTCCCGCTAAATGCAATGCTTCCTTTACCAGATCATAATTGTCCGGCTTCCGGTACTGGATCAGCGCACGCTGCATCGCCTTTTCATGCGGATTCGTGGCAACATAGACCGGCTCCATCGTCCGTGGATCGAGTCCGGTATAATACATACAGGTCGAGATCGTCGACGGTGTCGGATAAAAATCCTGTACCTGCTCCGGCATATAACCAAGCTTTTGTAAGTATTCTGCCAGTTCGATCGCTTCCTGCAAGGTTGATCCCGGATGGGAAGACATCAGGTAAGGAACCAGATACTGTTTTTTGCCAAGCTTCTCGTTCATCTTATGATACGCATCGACAAACTTCCAGTAGACCTGTGCGGACGGTTTTCCAAGCTTCTCTAAGACCTTGTCCGAAATATGCTCCGGTGCAACCTTAAGCTGTCCGCTGACATGATATTCACAAAGTTCCCGTAAAAAGGATTGATCCTTATCATATAATAAGTAGTCAAAGCGGATTCCGGAACGGATAAAGACCTTTTTTACGCCCGGAAGACTGCGAAGCTTACGAAGGAGCTTAATATAATCGCTGTGATCCACCACGAGGTTCTTACATGGGGTCGGGAATAAGCACTGTCTGTTCATGCAGACACCCTTTGTCAACTGTTTGTCACAGGATGGTCTGCGGAAGTTAGCGGTCGGGCCGCCGACATCATGGATGTATCCCTTAAAGTCTTTATCCTTCGTCATAAGCTTTGCTTCTTCTACGATGGAATCGTGGCTTCTTGTCTGGATGATCCTGCCCTGATGGAAGGTCAGTGCACAGAAGTTGCAGCCTCCAAAGCATCCGCGGTTGCTGATCAGTGAGAACTTCACTTCCTCGATTGCCGGAACACCGCCTGCCTTTTCATAGGAAGGATGATAGGTTCTCATATACGGAAGTGCATAGACATCATCCATTTCCTGCTGTGAAAGTGGCTTGGCGGGTGGATTCTGTACAACAAAGAGCTTCTCATCATAGGTCTCAAACAGCCGCTTTGCTGCAAACGGATCGGTATTCTGATATTGCAGGTAAAAGCTTTTTGCATATTCGCGCTTGTCTGCCTTGATCTGTTCAAATGATGGCAGTTCGATCGCATCGTAGATGTCTTCCCGCTTTCTCGTCTTATAGACCGTTCCGTCTATAAATGTAATATCACGGACAGACAGCCCGCTTTCCAGTGCATCTGCAATCTCTACGATACTGCGTTCACCCATTCCATAGGAGATAATGTCCGCACCGGAATCAAGAAGGATCGAACGCCTTATCTTATTCGACCAGTAATCGTAATGTCCCATACGGCGCAGACTGGCTTCAATTCCTCCGATAATGATTGGATTATGCTTATAAGTCTGACGGATCAGATTCCCGTAACAGACAGTTGCATAGTCCGGTCTTTTTCCCATCACGCCACCCGGTGTATAGGCATCTCTGGTACGTCTTTTCTTTGATACGGAATAATGATTGACCATCGAATCCATATTTCCTGCGGTAACAATAAAGCCAAGCCTTGGCTCGCCAAGGATCGTTACACTGTTTTTATCCCGGAAGTCCGGCTGTGAGATAATTCCCACCGTATATCCATGCTGTACAAGGATTCTGCTGATGATCGCATGTCCGAAGGATGGATGATCGACATAGGCGTCTCCGATCACATAGACGAAGTCAAGCTGATCGATGCCCTGATCGATCATATCCTGTTTTGAAATTGGTAAAAATCCGGTATTCATTCCTGTTCCCTTTCTTCCTCTTTCGGTGTCTGCTGCCTTAATGCTGCAATCTCCTGCTTCGTCAGACTGCGGTATTCTCCCGGCTGTAAGGCTGCATCCAATGTCAGTGTTCCCATGGACAGCCGCTTTAGATAGATCACTTTCTTTCCGACTGCTTCAAACATCCGCTTTACCTGATGATACTTTCCTTCACAGATCGTGATCAGGATCTCTGAGATCTCACCCGCGGATAAGATCTCTAAGTCTGCCGGCATCGTAAGCTTTTCTTCACCGATATCCACGCCTTCTTCAAACGCCCTTACATCCTCTGCGGTAACCAGACCGTCGATTCTTGCATAATACGTCTTTTTCACATGCTTTTTCGGTGACAGCAACTGATGGGCAAGTACGCCGTCATTTGTAATCAGTAAGAGTCCCTCAGTATCAATATCTAATCTGCCGACCGGAAAAAGATCCTTTCTTTTCGCATCAATATAATCTAACACGGTACGATGCGTCTTATCCTCGGTTGCCGATACACAGCCTGCCGGCTTATAAAACAGATAGTACTCCTGCCTTACATATCCAACCGGCTGATGCTCGAAGCATACCTGATCCTTGTCCGTGTCGATCTTAAGCTCCGGACTCTTTGTCACGGTATCATTGACCGTAACCTTTCCCTTCCGGATATAAGTCTTTACTTCTGTCCGTGTTCCGATCCCCATATCGGCAAGATATTTATCTAATCTGATCTTTGCTCCCATCGACTGATCCTTTCCATTGTGTATATATCTAAAACATACAGCGGTATTTTTTCTTTTCTAACATTTTTAATACGGAATACGAATTCACACTGAATTCCTTTCCGTTTTCATCATTTAGGTAGATTCCAAAGTGAAGGTGCACATCAAAATTTCCAACCGTTCCTTCCACTTCGCTGTAGCCACTGTCGCCCATAAATCCAATGATTTCACCGGCAGTGACCGGTTCACCCGGTACAAAGTCCCGGATATAATCATACAGGTGTGCATAGTAAAAATATGCACCATGCGGACTGCGGATACCAAGCCGGTAACCGCCCTGCGGCAGCCATCCGATCTTTTCGATCACGCCGTCACTGACACTGACGATCGGATAATAGCCTCTCGTATTGACCGATGCCATAATATCACAGCCTTCATGCCCACGGTTTCCGCCAAAGGTCCGGCTCTGCATCCACGAATCGTCGAATACGACCGCAGCGTCCGGATGATTTATGGATGCCGCAACCGGAAAATACCGGACATCCGACCAGATGGCATCTTCATAGCCTGCATAACGCTTCCATTCCTTCGGATATTGCAGACGAAACTGATCGATGCGTGTAGTAAGTGCCGTTTTACTCTGCTCGCCCTGATAAAAATAAGCCGCGATATATTCGGAAACGGAATACTTTTTCGTATCATAGTCTAAAAAATTCTGATAGATCTGTGGATCAATCTGCTGGTTACGGAATGTCGTATGATACACTTCCAAATCAAACTCCATCTGACTGTTTTTTTGCTCCCGCAGGATTCCAGTCAGCTTTACATCAAATACAATCAGAACCACAAATAGTATAACACAACAAAAGCGTCTTTCCTTCATAAATCACCCGGGACGGAATATTTTTTTGTTATCCAAATATATTAGTGAAAAAAGGAAATGATGAATCCGCGCCATGAAAAAAGTCCTTCTACTGCTATCTATGCTCTGCCTCTTTCTCTATCTGATCGTATTTCCGCAACATGCAGTTCCTGCCGCTGCAAATGGGCTGCTGCTCTGGTATCAGGTCATCCTTCCAACGCTTCTTCCGTTTGCGATCTTAACCGGTATCTGCTTAAGCAGTAATCTGTTTTATCTGTTTGCCAGACCGCTTCACCGGATACTCGTACATATACTCCCGGTCAGTGTGGAAGGAACCTTTCCGCTTGCAGCCGGATTTTTGTTTGGCTTTCCAATGGGAAGTAAGATCTGTGCATCCATGTTAGAAGAAGGAAAAATCTCTTATGAGGAGGCTTCGGTTCTTTTTATCATCAGCAATAACATGAGCCCTGTCTTCGTCAGCAGCTTTATTCTAAACCAGTCCTTAAAGCTTCCGGCACTCATTCCTGTGACCTTTTTGATCTTATATCTGCCGCCATTGCTGCTTGGAAGGATTCTGCTTGTACGCCAGAAAAAAAGTGTGGATTTTTTACATAAAAATACGACATCACGATTTCAGTTTAACTTCAAAATCATTGATGCCGCAATCATAAACGGTTTTGAAACACTTGTCCGGCTGGGTGGATATATCATGCTTTTTTCCATTCTTGTATCTATGCTCTCCCTGCTTCCTGATATACCGGAACCGGTACAAATCCTGCTCACAGGCGGAATCGAGATCACCAATGGCATCTGGGCAGTTGCCAAAAGCTCCTGTCCGCTTCCGCTGAAATATCTGCTCTGCATTGCCTTTACCGCATTCGGTGGATGCAGCGGGATCGCACAGACAACTGCCATGATCCAGGAAACCAGACTCCGCATCCTGCCATACCTTATAACGAAGCTCTTACTATGTACGGAAAGTAGTGTACTTGCATATCTGATCTGTAAGCTGCCGGCTGTATCCGTATACTTTTAATCAGCTCTCCTCCGGGGCAGCTACGGTCTGGGAAGCATCTGCCTGCTCAGTCTCCTTAGGCTTCTCTTCGCTTTCTTCCACCGGTACAAGTTCGCTGCGGTTCGATACCACAATATCTAAAAAGCCCTGTAAGGAATTATTCAGGCTGTCGAATCTTGCCTTAGAAGTATCAATCGCACCAGAGATCACATCTTCCATACTCTTTAAAATATTATCGGTGTACTCGATTGCAGCCGTACGGATATTATTGGCATCGTTCGTTGCATTGTCTAAGATCTCCTGTGCCTGCTTCGTTGCGATCATAACGACTTCATTCGCCTGCGCATATGCCTGCTGCATGATCTGATGCTCGCTGACTAATTCATTCGTCTGTACCTGAGCCTGTGCAATGATCGCATCTGCCTTTGCCTGGGCATCCGCAAGGATCGCCTCCTTATTGCTGATGATCTTCTGATAACGCTTGATCTCCTCCGGGGTCTTCATCCGAAGTTCCGTTAACAGCTCCTCGATCTCGTCCTTATTGACAATGATCTTCGTATTCGATAACGGCTGAAACTTACAGCTCTCAATATATTCTTCAATCTCTTCTATAATCTGTTCCATTCTGCTGCTCATTTATCACACACGCTCCCTTTTTGATCTATGATTACTTCTTATCTGTCTTTGGTTCTATGTTATACTTTGCATAAATATCATTGATAAAACGCTGTGGCACAAAATGTGAAATATCCCCGCCATAAGATGCAAATTCCTTCACGATCGTGGAACTTAAATATGCATATTCCAGACTCGTTGTAAGAAAGATGGTGTCGATCTTCGGATTCACCTTATGATTCGTCTGTGCAATCTGTAATTCGTATTCGAAATCCGTTACTGCACGGAGTCCACGGACAACGATCGTAGCCCCGATCTCGTCCATATAATCAACCATCAGTCCATCAAAGGATGTAACGGTAACATTCTTCATATCTCGTGTCATCTCTTCTAACATACTAACACGTTCCTCTACAGAAAACAACGAATTTTTCGCGCTGTTATTCAAGACGCCTACTACAAGTTCATCTACAATCTTTGATGCTCTTACGATCATATCCATATGTCCGTTTGTCACCGGGTCAAAGCTGCCCGGATAGATTGCTTTCTTCATACGCTTCCTCATTTCCATGCACGATTTTATCCGTTCTTCTTACGCAAAAAAAGATGCATATTTGTCTTATAAGTTTTTTCCTTTATGATCTCATATCCCATTTCTTCGATATAAGAAAAGTCTGTTTTCAGTGCCGCTTCTACGATGATCTTCGTATTGCCCTTTAATATGGAAGACTGCCGTAATGCTGACAGAACGTCTTTTTCTAATTCCTTCTTATACGGAGGATCTAAAAAGATTACATCAAAGGTATATTTTCCTTCGAGTGAACGGATCGCCGCAGTTACATCCATCTGCATCAGCTTACATCTGTCCTCAAACTTTGTAAAGCGGATATTATCCTCGATACATGCCGCTGCCTTTTTTGCATTTTCTACGAATACCGCATAGGAAGCACCCCTGCTGACTGCCTCTAAGCCCATCTGTCCGCTTCCTGCAAACAGATCTAAGAAGTAGCAGCCCGGTATATCCGGCTGTAACATATTAAAAAGTGTCTCCTTGATCCGGTCTGTTGTAGGTCTTGTATCCATGCCATCAATCGTCTTTAACGGCAGGCTTCTTGCCGTCCCTGCAATAATCCTCATAGCCATATCCTCTTTGCTTTCTTATTCTCCTGCATGTAAGTCATCTAATAACTGCTGTAACACCGCTGTCACTGCCTGCTTACGGACTTCCTGTCTGTCACCGGAAAAAATATGCTTTTGTACACTGACCTTTCCGCGGATCACACAGCCGGTATAGACCAGCCCGACCGGAAATTCTTCATTGCCGCCGCCCGGTCCTGCGATTCCGGTTACCGAAAGACAGATGTCTGCATCAGCTGCCTTTGCACCGCCCAGTGCCATCTCTTCTGCCGTCTGTACACTGACCGCAGTGTATTTTAACAGTGTTTCTTCACTTACACCAAGCAGCTTCTTCTTTGCCTCATCACAATACGTGATATAGGCTTCCTTCAGATAATCGGAAATCCCGCCGACATTGATCAGCGTTCCTGCCACCAGTCCACCGGTACAGGACTCCGCGGTTGTGATCGTAAGATGCTTCTTTCTTAATTCTTCATAGATCTGATATTCCAGTGATCCATCCATATAGACTGCCTCCGTACCGGAACATATCCGGCTATTGCTGTTCTTTTAAGACGCTCTTATTCTTCCAGAGATAATCGATCAGTGAAACAACAGTAAGGACCAGTGCAATATACGTAAGCACCGTTCCAAGGATTTCAAAAAACGGCATCTGGATATCTAAGATCAGTACAATGATCATTAACATCTGGAAGGTTGTCTTAAACTTGCCCCAGTAACTTGCTGCGATTACGATTCCGTTGTCTGATGCGACCAGACGGAATCCACTGATAATGAATTCGCGGCTGATGATGACGATTACGATCCATGCTGCAAGCTTTCCATTCTCGATCAGACAGATCATAGCCGCACATACTAACAGTTTATCCGCCAACGGATCCATAAACTTGCCGAAATCTGTCACCAGATTGTACTTTCTTGCGATCTTACCGTCTAACAGATCCGTCAGGCTGGCAACGATAAAAATTGCAACTGCAATATAATTGCCATAGCCCTCAAAATATGGTGCTAACAAAAAGAATACAAAAAACGGAATTAAAATTACACGAAATATTGTTAATTTGTTTGGTAAATTCATAATTGCTCTCCTATCAGATCATACTCGTATGCTCCTGTCACCTCTACCCTGACAAAATCTCCTGTCATAAGCTCCTGTGAGGAGTTCACAAAGATGTAACCATCTACCTCAGGCGCATCCTTATACGTTCTTCCGACATATACACCATTCTCATCTGCAACTTTTCCCTCGATGAATGCGTACAGCTTCTGTCCCTTCATCTCTTCATTCTTATCAAAGATCACTTCCTGCTCTAACTCCATGACCTCTTCCTGCCATTCCTTCTTCTGTTCCTCCGGAATCTGACCTTCCATCTCAGCCGCAGGTGTTCCTTCCTCCGGGGAATAGGTAAATGCACCTAACCGGTCAAACTCCATGTCATTGACAAACTGCATCAGCTCTTCGTGCTGTTCCTTTGTCTCGCCCGGGAATCCACAGATCAGTGTGGTACGCAGGGTAATGTCAGGGATCTCTTTCCGGAGATTCGTAATAATGCGGATCAGATCTTCCTTATTCGTGCGTCTTCCCATTCTGCGAAGTACATCAGAGTTCGCATGCTGGATCGGAATATCAAGATAATGGCATACCTTCTCATCGCGCTTGATCGATGTAATCAGTTCATCATAGATCTCTTCCGGATAGCAGTACATGATACGGATCCAGTAAAGTCCATCAATCTGATTCAGTTCATCTAACAGACGATGCAGCATCTTTTCTCCATAAAGATCCATGCCGTAAAGCGTCGTCTCCTGTGCAACAAGGATCAGCTCGCGTACCCCCTGTTTTACCAGTTCCTTCGCTTTTTCTACCAGCTCCTCCATCGGAACACTACGGTAATGTCCGCGGACTGACGGTATTACACAGTAGGTACAGTGCTTGTCACAGCCCTCTGCAATCTTAAGATATGCATAATGACCGCCGGTGGTGATGCTGCGCTTTGTTGTCAGCTTCGGCAGTCCGTCTAAGGTTCCAAGATTCTGGTAAGTCTTACCCTGTAGGACTTCTTCTACCGCATGGACAATATCTTCATAGGAATTGGTACCTAGAATCGCATCAACTTCTGGAATCTCTTCGAGGATCTCTTCCTTATACCGCTGTGCCAGACAGCCGGTTACAACAAGTGCCTTTAATCTGCCGCTTTTTTTCAATTCGGCAAGTTCTAAGATCGTATTGATACTTTCTTCCTTTGCATCATTGATAAAACAACAACTGTTGACGATAATCACTTCTGCTTCATTCTCGTCATCTATGATCTGGTATCCGGCATCTGCCATCATACCGATCATATACTCCGAATCCACCAGGTTCTTATCACAGCCAAGTGATACAAATAACAGGTTCATAGTTCCTCCACTAATATGGAAAAGGGGAACAGCAATCTGTTACCCCCATCCTTGACTTCTTATTCCGTCTTACTCTTCATCTGACTGTTCGTCTTCACCCATGATCTTCACCTTACCGGTGTACAGTTCTTCGACTGCGATCGATAAAGGCTTTCTTCCCTTTGCATTCTCGATCAATGGTGCATCGCCACCAATGATCTGTCTGGCACGCTTAGATGCTGCGATCACGATGGAATAACGGCTGTTTACTACCGGTTCTTCACCGATTTCAACGTCATTGTTTACTACTTTCATAAGTTCTACATAAGATGGATGTATCATAATTATTCTCCTTTCGAAAAACCTGACAGGTCTTCTCTGATATGATTGATGAAATTTATATTATGTGACACACGATTGTGTTCGCAGCGAATCAGCGCATGTACCTTTTCCACACATTCTGAAAGCTCATCGTTGATCACAAAGTAATCATAGTTTTCAATTCCGTCGGATTCCTGAACCGCTCTTGCAAGTCTTGCGTGAATGGTTGCTTCATCCTCTGTTCCGCGTCCGACGAGACGTTCCTTTAAGATCTCAGCAGATGGTGTTGATACGAATAGCAGCATGGTGTCCGGGAACTTCTCTTTTACCTTCAATGCCCCCTGGATCTCGATCTCAAGAATCACATCCTTACCCTTGTTTAACTGCTCCTGCACATAGGACTTTGGTGTCCCGTAATAATTATTCACATACTGTGCATATTCAATCAATTCATCCTGTGCGATCATCTCCTCAAACTGTTCTCTGGTACGGAAGAAATAATCCGTTCCATCCACTTCTCCCGGTCTTGGTCCGCGTGTGGTCGCTGAAACCGAAAGTGCATACTGATCGGGATAGCGTTTTAACAGTTCCTTCATGATCGTGCCCTTTCCGGCTCCTGAAAAACCGGAAACTACAATAAGTATACCCTGTTTTTCCATAATGATAATGGTCTTCCTTTCTAGTAATAAGTCTGATACCTGCCAGATAAGGTATCCGGCTGTAATGCAGATAATACTACCTGATTTTTCTCCATGATAAGGATTGCTCTCGTGCGTCTGCCCTGCGTCGCATCAATGATACGATCTTCTTCCTTCGCACGCTGAACGATCCGCTTTGCCGGTGCAGAATCCGGTGTGATAATGGCAACGATCTTCTCGGTAGAGACTACATTGCCAAATCCGATGTTCATAAGTCCTGCCATGGCATCTCCTTATTCAATGTTCTGGATCTGCTCGCGAACCTTCTCAATGTCAGTTTTTAAACTGATACCAAGATTCGAAATTGCAAGATCATTTGCCTTCGAGAGGATTGTATTTGCCTCCCGGTTCATCTCCTGCGCAATAAAGTCAAGCTTTCTTCCGATACCGCCGCCCTCAAGCAGGGTATCCTTCATTCCCTGTACATGGCTTCTTAAACGTACCGTCTCTTCATCCACGCAGATCTTATCCGCAAAGATCGTAACCTCAGCTGCAATCCTCGATTCGTCTAACTGTGTATCGCCAAGCACTTCCTGGATCTTTCCCTCTAACCGCTTGCGGTATTCTCTTAAGATCTCCGGGGAACGCTCCTCGATATAGCTTACATATTCTAGCATCTGGTCTAACTTTGCGACCAGATCTGTTTTCAGGTTCTCGCCCTCGGCAATCCGGCTCTCTACCAGCTTCCCACCTGCACCACGGACAGCTTCTTCCACTACTGCCCAGACTTCCTTATCGTCTACATCCTGCTGCTCCATGGTAAGAACCTCCGGATATCTGGATAACGTACTTACCCGGATATCATCCTCGATACCAAACTGTTCTGCCATCTGGTGCAGATACTTCAGATACTCCGCAGCCAATGTCCCATTATATTTTAAGGAAACATTCGCTTCGTTAAAATCTTCGTATGTAAAGAATATGTCTACCTTACCTCTCTGGATATATTCCTTGAGCAGATTACGCACTGCACTCTCAAAGACACCTAAGCTCTTTGGCATCTTCATATTCACATCCAGATAACGATGGTTGACTGATTTGATTTCTACCGTTACTTTTCGATTGTTTTTTTCTATTTCACACCGGCCAAATCCGGTCATACTTTTGATCATATATGCCTCCTATGTGCATAGATGAATATATTATAGTTGAAAATTCTCCATTCGTCAAATCCAAATCTGCACCTGTCCTTGTATTTTTTTTGGTTCTTCGCTATAATCATAGGAAATGACAGTTACAGGAGGTCAAATGCTATGGCATTAGATGGTATTACAGTAGCAAGTCTTGCTGCTGAATTAAATAAAGTAATGACAAATGCAAGAATCAGTAAGATCGCACAGCCGGAAACCGATGAGCTGCTTTTAACGATGAAGGGAAGCGGCGGCAATTACCGCCTTGCCCTCTCAGCAAGTGCTTCTCTTCCGTTTGTCTATCTGACCGGCGTAAATAAACCAAGCCCGATGACTGCACCGAACTTCTGCATGCTGCTTCGCAAGCACATCGCAAACGGCAGGATCGTTTCGATCACACAGCCGGGCTTAGAGCGTATCCTCTGCTTTCACATCGAACACCTCGATGAGTTGGGTGACCTGCGCACGAAAAAGCTGATCGTCGAACTGATGGGCAAGCACAGCAATATCATCTTCTGTGACGAAGATGATCGTATCATAGACAGTATCAAGCATGTTTCCTCGCAGATGAGTTCGATCCGTGAGGTACTTCCGGGGCGCACTTACTTTATCCCTCAGACACAGGATAAGTACGATCCGCTTCTTACGACAGAAGAAAAATTCCTCACGCAGGTGCTTGCAAAGCCCTGCTCCATTGCAAAGGCAATCTATACCACCTATACCGGGATCAGTCCGGTCATCGCACAGGAGATCTGCTTCCGTGCTTCGATCGATGGTGATATGGCCACTGCCTCCCTGACACCGGAAGCAGGACTTCATCTGTATCACAACTTCAACTGGCTGATGGAGGATGTAAAAACAGGAAACTTTCATCCGCATATCATCTTAAAAGACAAGGAACCGATTGATTTTGCGCCGGTCGAGCTGACACAGTATCAGGATCTGAACAGTGAATACAA
>CACZPJ010000088.1 GCA_902782995.1 uncultured Lachnospiraceae bacterium
ATTTTTATCTCCACCCTGATCACACACCTCTTCGGTGGTTCTGCCGGAAGGGAAGGAGCTGCCTTACAGCTTGGCGGCAGTATCGGCAATTCACTCGGCAGACTGTTCCGTTTCGATGAAAAGGATCAGCACATTATGATCATGAGCGGTATGAGTGCTGCCTTTTCCGCACTTTTCGGTACTCCGATGGCTGCTGCGATCTTTTCCATGGAGGTTGTCAGTGTCGGTATCATGCACTACTCTGCGCTCGTTCCATGTGTAGTTTCCTCACTGGTCGCACATGGCGTTGCACTGTTTTTCGGAGTCTCCCAGGAGATGTTCCCGATCAACGATGTGCCTGCATTCACGATTTCTTCTTCCGTGAAGTTAACAATCCTTGCGATCTGCTGTGCACTCGTCAGTATCCTGTTCTGTATCATGTTACACGGCTGCGAAGTCCTGTATAAAAAATACATAAAAAATCCCTATCTCCGTGCAGCAGCCGGCGGCTGTATCATCATCATTCTGACCATACTCGTCGGCAATCAGAGCTACAACGGAACAGGGATTGCGATTATTGAAAAATGTATTGACGGAACTGTCCGACCGGAAGCATTCTTTGTAAAAATGCTCTTTACCGCACTGACACTCGGTGCCGGCTTTAAGGGTGGTGAGATCGTCCCGTCCTTCTTTATCGGGGCATCGTTTGGATGTCTGTTCGGAAATATGATCGGCTTTTCTCCTACCATGTGTACCGCAGTCGGAATGACCGCTGTTTTCTGCGGTGTAACGAACTGTCCGATCACTTCACTGCTGATCAGCTTTGAACTGTTTGGCTATGACGGCATGCCGTTTTTCTTACTCGCGATCGCTTTCAGTTACATGCTCTCCGGCTACTTTGGATTATACAAGAGCCAGAAGATCATCTACTCCAAGTTCAAGACGAACTACATCAACAAACAGACTCACTGATACAGACCGGCTTTTCTCAGTGCCTTACGGATCTGCGGTCCGATCAGCATTGCAATAACGATCTTTGCAAGATCACCTGGGATAAACGGAATAACACCTGCTGCTAATGCCTGTGAGAATGTCATGCTTGCTTCATATGCCAGCCATGCCGTTCCAAGCAGATAGCAGACTGCTGTGCCAAGTACCATTCCAAGGAAGCACAAGTACATCTTATCAATAAACTTGTCAATAAAGATTCCTGCGATCACTGCCATCGGAATAAATCCGATCAGATATCCGCCGGTTGGTCCGAACAGCTTGCCAGGGCCGCTGGTAAAACTCGAAAATACCGGCACGCCGACTAAGCCGATCAAAAGGTAGATCACGTAACTGATGGTTCCTTTTTTCACACCTAAAACATACAGTGCAATATAAACTGCAAGGTTCGTAAAGGAAATCGGTACGACTCCGATCGGGATGGAAAACGGTGCAAGGATACAGATAACGGCTGTCATAACACCGATGACGGCGATCTGCTGGATAGATAACTTCTTTTCTTTCATAATACTAAACCTCCATATGTTGTATCTTTTGTCATATGATATAAAATAACCCATGAATCAGATTCATGGGTTATTATATCTTTGCGCCTTTTAAATGTCAACCTGTTTTTATTTAAAGTTTACATTTTATAATGCTGCCTCATTCGAAAGCTTGACCAGCTTCTCTAACACTGCCACTGCTTTTCCTTCATCGATCACGTTTTCTGCCAGCTTGATTCCCTCTTCAATACTTGCTGCCACACCACCGACATAAAGAGTTGCTCCTGCATTCAACAGTACGATGTCCCGCTTTGCACCTGTCTCTTTTCCTTCCAGGATCGCTCTTGTGATCTTCGCATTCTCTGCTCCGTCACCGCCACGCAGGTCTTCTAAGGCTGCACGCTTGAAGCCAAACTGTTCCGGTGTGATCGTAAAGGTCTTTACTTCGTTATCCTTGATCTCTGAAATCACAGTCTCTGTCGTTGTTGTGATCTCATCCATGTGATCCTTGCCGCCAACGACAAAGGCACGCTCTACACCAAGTCTGCTCATACATTTTGCAACCTGCTCGGTTAATGCAGAATCATAAACACCAACGACCATATTTTTTGCACGGGATGGGTTTGCAAGCGGTCCTAAAACATTGAATACCGTACGGATTCCCATTTCCTTTCTCGCCTGGCCTACATACTTCATGGACTTGTTAAAGAGCTGTGCAAACATAAAGCCGATTCCGGCTTCTTCCACACATTTCTGTACGACCTGTGGCTCTGCCATAATGTTCACACCAAGGGATTCTAAGACATCTCCGGCACCACTCTTTGAAGAGATCGAACGGTTTCCGTGTTTTGCTACCGGAAGTCCTGCTGCTGCAACGACAAAGGCAGATGTTGTTGAAATATTAAAGGTAAAGGTACGGTCTCCACCGGTACCGACCAGATCAACGTAATTGTCAACCTTTGGCGCGATCGTATCTGCCTTATCACGTAATACGGATGCAAAACCTACCAGCTCATCTAAGGTTTCGCCCTTTACACGAAGCGCAGTTAATAATGCTGCGATCTGTGCCTGTGTTGCTTCACCGCTTAACATCTGGTTCATTACATTTCTTGCTTCTTCTTCTGTCAGATTCTGTCCTTCGATTACTTTTTCAAGTGCTTCTTTCATGTTTTTCTCCTTTTCCTCCGGCTTCTGTACCGGATCTTATCTGCTATTTTTTCTAACACATGTTACAAACCGGTGAATTTTCCCGGCATCTTTTCCGTTACTTCCTTCTACACCGCTGCTGACATCTACGACATCCGGATCAAACCGCCGGATCCCTTCTGTCACATTTTCCTCGTTTAAGCCGCCTGCTAATACAAACTGCTTTCTCTTTAACCAGTAAAACAGCTCCATATCGGCGTCTGTAAA
Organism: uncultured Lachnospiraceae bacterium; assembly: GCA_902782995.1. Taxonomy (GTDB): domain Bacteria; phylum Bacillota; class Clostridia; order Lachnospirales; family Lachnospiraceae; genus Roseburia_C. The sequence continues at coordinate 2,886 of CACZPJ010000088.1, forward strand.
GCTGTCCCATGCAAAGGTCTTCCCGCTTCCGTAAGAAGCTGCATCCACAACATAGCCGTTTATCCTTGCATCTTCTTTTGCTTCCTTTAAACAGTTACTGGCATCTATGCCGTTACTGATATTGACTGCCTGCCAGATAGGAAGCTTTGCCTTTTCCTTTACCTCTTCGGATAATGATCCATGGATCTGTATCCGGGTAAAACCGGCGTCTTCTACCGCGCGGATCAGCTCCATATCCGGACTTACCATTACTGCCACGGAAGAGATCTTTGGATCTAGCCTCTGCAGTAACTCTTTTGCCCTCTCTATCGTGACATACCGCTTGCTTTTTTCCCATAATACAAAGCCTGCATATTCTACCTGCTCATGGTTTAAAACTTCGACTTCCTGTTCCTTTGTGATTCCACAGATCTTAATTTGGGGACTCATTTCATCTATCATGCCTTTCTTACCGCCTGTCTACAGTTCCTTCCAGTGGGACGCTACCGCCCTTGGATTCTCTGATTCCATAAATGCCCGTCCGATTAAGAATGCATCGACTCTGCATTCCTTCAGATAACGGATATCCTCATCCGTGCGGATTCCGCTCTCTGCAACAAAGACCTTATCCTCCGGTACCAGCTTTGAGAGCCGCTTCGATGTCTCTAAATGGATCGTAAAATCCCTGAGGTCACGGTTATTTACACCGATGATCTTCGCGTCAACCGCAAGCGCACGTTCCATTTCCGTTTCATCATGCGTTTCAACGAGTGCATCTAATCCAAGCTCCGCTGCAAGCTGATAAAAGCTTTTCAGCTTCGCATCGTCTAAGATTGCCGCGATCAGTAAAACCGCATCCGCACCGATTGCCTTTGCCTCGTAAAACTGGTATTCATCGATCATAAAGTCCTTCCGTAAAATCGGAAGATCCGATAATCTGCGGATCTGTTTTAAATAATCCACACTTCCAAGGAAGTGGTCTTCTTCGGTGAGACAGGAGATTGCATCTACCGATGCATTGTACTCGTCCATCCGGTCTGTCAATGGAATCCTGCTTTCGATTTTCCCAAGGCTTGGAGATGCCTGCTTAAATTCTCCGATGATCGAGATCCCCGGCTTTTGCAGTGCCTGTAAAAAGCAGTGCTCACGTCCGGTCTGCTTTTTGGCTGCTTCGGCAAGTCTTTGCTGCTCGGATAGCGAAATCTTCTTTTTTATCTCAACGAGTCTTTTTTCTTTATCTGCTACGATTTCATCTAAGATCATATGACTGCCTCCCTTTAGATCCTTCCGTTTACAAAGTTCTCTATCATCCGCTTTCCATGCTCCGTATAAATGGATTCCGGATGGAACTGTAAGCCGACAACCGGATACTTCTTATGACGGATCGCCATGATCTCCCCATCTTCCGTCTCTGCTAAGATCCGAAGATCCTGTGGGAGATCCTCACGCTGTACCGCAAGGGAATGGTATCTTGCTACCTTTACCGGTGAATCAATACCTTCAAAAACACTGCTGCCATCATGGGTAATCTCGGACTGCTTGCCATGGAACAGTTCCTTTGCATAAGATACGGTTCCGCCAAGTGCCTCACCGATACACTGATGTCCTAAGCAGATGCCAAGGATCGGGATCTTATCGTAGAACTCCTTTACTACATCCATACAGATACCTGCTTCCTTCGGGCTCTTTGGCCCCGGAGATAAGACGATCTTCTCCGGCTGCATCGCACGGATCTCATCGATTGTGATCTTATCGTTCCGCACAACCTTAATCTCATCGGCAAAGATTCCAAAATACTGATACAGGTTATAAGTAAATGAATCGTAATTATCAATCAAAAGTATCATAAGTGTTCCTCCTCTACCAATGTCTTTGCAAGTGCCATGACCTTATTGCAGCATTCCTGATATTCCTTTTCCGGTACGGAATCTGCTACAATCCCGGCTCCCGCCTGTAAGTATACGTTCTTTCCCTTTTTTACCATCGTACGGATCGTAATACAAAAGTCCATATCACCGGAAAAATCAATATATCCGGTTGCACCGCCGTACAGTCCTCTGCGTACGGTTTCTAACTCATCGATGATCTCCATTGCACGGATTTTTGGTGCACCGCTTAAGGTTCCTGCCGGCAGGAAGGAAGATACCAGATCAAGCGGATGATACTCTCCCTTTTTTCTTCCCTCTACCATCGATACGATATGCATGACATGGGAGTAATTCTGCACATCCATAAACTGTGTTACCTTCACCGTTCCAAACTCAGCAATCCTTCCCATATCATTTCTGGCAAGATCGACTAACATAACATGTTCTGCCCGTTCCTTTTCATCTGCTAACAGCTCCTGCCGTAACGCTTCGTCTTCCTGCTCATTTTTTCCTCTTGGTCTTGTTCCGGCGATCGGACAAGTATAGACCTTGCTGCCCTGCTGCTTTACGATCATCTCCGGTGAACTTCCGATCACCTCAAAGTCGCCGTAATTGAAGTAATACAGATATGGGGAAGGATTCAGTTCTCTTAATTCCTTATAAAGCTCAAATCCGTTCTGCCCTGTCTCGATCGTCCATCTCTGGGAAAGCACGGTCTGGAAAATATGTCCTTCCCTGATATACTCCTTGATCTTTTCGACCTTTTTGCTGTATTCTTCTAAACTGTCCGACTTATGAATGATCCTTCCGTCATGGCAAAAGGATGCGCGTGTCACTTCGCTTTTTTCTCTTGCCTTTGCGATCATCGCATCGATTTCGTCTAATGCTGCTTCCTTTCCTTCCGGGGTATCTTCGCCAAGCACGATTCCGGTCAGGGTCTCTGCCACATGATCTACCACAATAAAGTGTGTCATTAACATCATCTGGATCGTCTCGATTCCGATCTCGTCCGGATTCTCATCCGGTAACACTTCGGAATACCGTACGAAGTCATAGCCGAGATTTCCGACAAGACCACCGGTAAAGTTCAATTCATCATTGTCCTTACGGATCTCGAACTCACTGTAATATGTCTTTAACAGCTCTAACGGATTGCCCTGCTGTCTTTCCACACTTCCGTCTGCCTTACGGATGACTAATGCATTTCCTTCTGATGTAATGATCTCTTCCGGATTAGCACCAAAAAAAGTGTACCGGTCATAATTCTTGTCATAACTCTCTAATAAAAATCCGACCTGATCTCCGACCAGATTCTGATACATACCGATCGAAGTCTCATTTACAATGCTGACTGTTTTCTTGTATACTCTGCGAATTCGTTTCATATTGTCCTCCCTTGATCCTGTATTCTGTCGTTGTTTATACATTCTCTTACGCCAATTCCTCCTAGGAATGATTTTCTCCTGTTACACAAAAATCGCCCCCGAGATCGTAATTACGATCCCAGGGACGATTCGCTCGTGGTGCCACCCTTATTCCTTATCCCGGATCGGGTTGCTGCCCTTTAACAACAAAGGCAGATACTTCCAAAAATCGGAAATATCTGCCACCAATTCAGTATAAGCTCTTTCGATACAGAATCTTCGATTATCTTCTATCTAAGATCCGATATCTGTCCCCTGTAACGTGAGGTCACGGCATCCGCTACTATCATTCACTTCGCATCTAACAAATCCATTCCATCCAAACTATCCTACCGGTTTGCACCACCACCGGCTCTCTGTGAAGAATCATAAGGTGTACTACTTTTGCTCTAAGATTTTATATATTCTTTTCTTAAGTTGCTGTTAGTTTAGCACAGTGAAGTGACAGTGTCAACCATCCATTTTTAACTTTTTTATATTTTCCTACCGTTCTGCTTCGTTTTAGATGTTAAAATAGATCAATCCTGATCTTCTTCCATCATATACAGCCGCGATGCGAAGTCCGGATAATAGCGCACCTGATCATTATATCCGGTTGCCGCAAATGCCTGCTTTAAACGGATTCCCGCATGCATCAGATTCGCCCCCGATACATGATAGTCCTCCTGTTCTCCATCCATTTTTACAAATTTGGCAACCAGTGACTGTGTGAAAGATCCCTGTCTGATATGGATCGGTGAAACAGTATTGATAAGATCCCCGAATTCCCGGATGTCATATTTTGCCGGCAGATTATAAAAATGATAGGTCTTGTGATCATCGAGTCCCCTTGCATGATAATCGAGATACCGCATATTAGGCCGGGTAAGATTCTGCATCACCATACCAACTGCATACCGTCTGTCTTCGCTGACACAGGTCCACTCCGTCTGATCTCCGCTTTTGCCCCGGTAAAAATCTCCGGTCTGGAGTACCCTTCTCCACTTCTTGTACCATGCAATCTGTGTGCGGATCTCTTCTAACTCCTGCTTTTTCAGATCACAGAGATTGCATTCGTAGCCTAAGATACCGAATGCCGCAACCGCAAATCTGCTCGAAAGCGGTGTGTTCCTGAGTGTCTGATGATTCGGACAGCCGGACACATGCGCACTGAGTACCGACATCGGATATCCATAGCTGTAGCCGGTCTGTATTGCCGCACGGCAGACGGCATCTGTATTATCACTTGCCCAGATCTGCGGAAAATAACAGAGGATGCCAAGATCAAAGCGGTTTCCACCTGCCGCACATCCTTCAAACAAAATATCCGGGAAACGTTCCGTCAGTGTCTGCATCACATGGTATAGTCCCATCATATAACGGTGAAACACTTCGCCCTGACGCTCTTTTGGCAGATACTTTGAATAGCAATCCGAAAAAATCCGGTTCATATCCCACTTCACATAGGAGATGTCTGCGCTTTCAAACACCCTTGTCATCTCCCCGATCAGATAATCCTGCACAGCAGGATTGGTAAGATCAAGAATCCTCTGATTCCGACCTTCCGAATGATCTCTTCCCGGTATCTCCATGACCCAGTCCGGGTGCATCCGGTAACATCCGCTGTCTGTATTCACCATCTCCGGTTCTACCCAGATGCCAAAATCCAGACCAAGGGCACGGATCTTTTGTGCCAGAGCCGATAGCCCACCCGGCAGCTTTTTGGTATTTACCTGCCAGTCACCTAAGGAATGCCTATCATCGTTCCGCTCTCCAAACCATCCGTCATCCATGACAAACAGTTCCACACCGACATCCTTTGCTGCCTTTGCAAGTGATAACATCCTGCGCTCATTGATGTCAAAATAAGCTGCCTCCCAACTGTTTAATAATACAGGACGCTCCTTCTTCTTCCAACTGCCGCGTACAATGTGTTCCTTCACAAAGTGCTGCATCTGGATACTAAGACCGGTGTATCCCATGGCAGAATAGCTCATCACGGCTTCCGGTGCCTCAAAGACATCCCCCGGTTCCATATGAAAGGAAAAGGACTGCGGATTGATCCCACATACCAGCCGCGTCTTTCCATACCCGGATACCTCGAATGCTTCATAATGATTGCCACTGTAGATCAGATTGACGCCATAGCAGTCCCCTGCTTCCTCGGTAGTCTGTGGCCTGCTGATCATCACAAAGGGATTTGCTCTGCTCGAAGAGCATCCCGCATAAGACGCATTCACAAACTTTCCTGCCGTAATACAGGTATCACTGCGCTCCATCTCCCTTGCCCATGCACCATGAAAGGTGGTCATCACATAACCAGCATCTGCAAAGTCAAGCTGTGTACTCATCAGACGTTTTAATTCCACCGGTGCTGTTCCGTCATGGAAAAGCTTCGTACTTCGTGTAATCACATCTGCCGCTTCATAGACAAAGTAATGAAGTTCTATGTGCAGTCCATTATTCTTCTCCGCTAAGGTAATACACAGATGATCCACCTGATCTGTTTCATCATAGGAGCCCGGCAGTGTAGCAAACGGCTTCTTCCCTATATCTGTTGCCGCAGCTTCAAAAAGAAAGTCACTGGTAAAGCTGCCATCTGCATAGACGATTTCCACAAACGGTTCCCGGATATCACCCTTGCCATAGGAGGACATCTCAAGCATGGCATCCTCTAATGCCAGTTCCGGGTGCGATGCATCATAGCTGATCGTGTTTCCCGGTGCAAATGCATGCTTTTCTGCCATTGCTAAAACAGCATCCGGCTCTATCCGCCTTCCGTAATAAAGATGTTCTAAATGCCCCGTATCAAGAATACGGAATGCATATGTCGTATGTTTTGTTTCAAGAAAATATGCCTGTTCTTTTTCAATTATCATCGCTTTTACCCTATCTCATATTCTCTTTTTAACTGTTCTGCAATCTCATCTACCTTCTGCTCGGTCAGGATATACTTCTTATGGAAGAAAAAGACCGCGATCAGAAGTCCAACGATCGGTATCAGTGTCATTGTCATGCGAAGCCCGATGACCGAACCACTGCTGACCGTTTCTGCAACTGCAGTAGTATCGGTTGTATCATTGCTGAGCTTACATACGCTTAAGCAGATCGAAGCGATCAGTGCAGCTACACCGGAAGCTAACTTCACCACAAAGGTCTGCATGGAAAAAATCACACTTTCATCCCTCCGGTGATTCTTCAATTCTCCATAATCGACGGTATTTGCGAGAAATACGGTTGTAAGCACGGTTAACATTCCATTTGCACCAAAGATAAAAAATGCCGGAATAAATAATAAAAATACATTCTTCATATTCGTAAACGTAAGAATAAGCAGTGAACAGTAGCCTAAGATTGCCATTACAAAGCTCACATAAAACACCTGTATCGTGCTGATGAATCTTCGTAACAACGGGAAGAGTAACATCATGGAAAGGATCTGTACCGCACCGCCGAATGTATTAAATACGGTATAACTGTTGTACCATCCCGTTCCTCCAAAATCATACTTAAAAAAGTAAATCACAAGATTCGATGTGATATAGACGGAACAGTTCACGAGTACGATCGTAAGCACGACTGCCATCGCCTGATCATTCTCGATCAGTGCATGAAACATCTGTCCAACCGATGGTGAATCCACATCTACGGTAGACTTCTCACGGATATTGACACAGGTTATGATGATAAAAACAGCAAATAAAACGGCTATGATCAGTGCAAACAGTTGAAATCCCATCCGTTCATTGCCACCACCCAGCTTCTGTACGCAGATCATGGTAATGATCGTAATGATCGCAGAGCCGACACCTGCACAGGATCTTGCAAGCGTGGATAATGATTCACGCTCCTTGCCACCCTCTGTAAATGCCGGAACCATAGACCAGTATGGAATATCCATCATTGTATAAGTAACACCCCACAATACATAAGTAACTGCCGCATATGCAACCAGTCCCTTTCCGTCTAATGCCGGCGGTGCTGCAAACATAAAATATAAGATCACTGCATTAAGCAGGGTTCCGATCAGAAGCCATGGGCGGAATTTTCCCCACTTCGTCCGTGTCTTAGCGACCAGCACTCCCATGATCGGATCATTAAAGGCATCAAAAATACGTGCTGCCATTAAGATCACACCCATTGCAATCGCGCTGACTCCTAAAATATCCTGATAATAATATAAAATGTAACTTGCGGATAACATGTAGACCATGTCCTTTCCGACTGCACCCAGACCATAGGATGCCTTTTCCCTTGTGGTAAGCTTTGTACCTTCTCTCATTATTTTCCCTCCGTTTTCTTATGCATTTGTATTGCCGGCTTCCCCTGCTGCCAGCCTTACTACCCGGTATGCCCCATCGTAGATCCCGATGGATTTATTTGCCAGGATGTTATCACACATATCACAAAGAAGCTTTCCTTCCAAAAAGAGATCGATCATCTGAAGTGTATGCGGAATATCCCTGCACTCCATCGTACCGTCTCCGATCTCTGCCGAATGGATCGCTCCCCACATCTCATGCTTGCCGACTCTGCGGATGAAAAGCTTAGGCACCGGATAAAATGCCAGTTCGCTCGGCTTTGTCACCAGTACATCCGCACTCCGCATCAGAAGATTTGTGCAATATACGGCTTCAAATATATTCGCATGATAAAAGCTATGGATTCCTGCTACTTCTTTTGTCAGAGCCTCACCTGCAAACCGCATCGTACCTTCCCAGTCATCCATGTGCTCTGTGACCTGATCTGCCATCTGCGGAATCTCCTTTTTCAGATCTTCCCATACGTTCTTGTAATCCCCGACATTGACGTATAATGCGGCACGGTTTTCCCGGATCACCGGAAGCAGATAACGGATGATCGCTGCGAAGATCTCCTTTTGTGCACCTGCCCCTCCGATCGTCAGCAGAAAGCGCATCGGTCTGCCATCTGCCACACGTCTTTTACGCGCTGCACAGTCCGCCTCTATATTACTTACCAGCTCATGATCGACATAATGTCCGGTATAGATCAATGATGCATCATCCATCGGATGACATACCTTCCCTTTCTTCATTCCATTTAAGATGCGGTATCCCATATAAGCATTGTGACACTGGATCGTATGGACACTTCCTTCTGCTAAATGCAGTGCCATTGGCCAGTTGTCCGGTATTGCATTGACAACATACTTCATTCCTGCATGGACTGCCGCCTGAGCCGGCCATACATGTGTACCGATCACCGGCAGCTCCTTTGGAATGTTCCGGTAGATGGCTGCCATCAGTTCTGCATTCTTCTGATCCGTTGCATTATAAGAAAGTGCCCGGAAGCCTTCGTAGTTCATCGGTTCCCAGACCAGCTTATTAAATACCGGATTCTTCGAAAGACGCGAACCAAGCGAATACAGTTCATTCTGTGCCTGGATCACCTTCGTACCGGTTGTCTGCGGAAAAGAATTCAGATCCAGCCAGTATGGTGTATAGCCTAAATGCTTTGCAGCAGATGCCATTGCCATTGCGATCCGGTAATGGCCAAAACCCATACGGATATTTCCTACGATCAGTCCCCTTTGCAGATCAAAACACCCGGTATCCTCTGCATCAAACACCTCACCATCTGCTCCGAGTTCGATGTTATAGACACCCAGAATGTCTCCGATATACGGATTCTTAACGACTCTGACCGGATAATCCGCCTTCGAATCATCTCCGAACTTTTTCTGATACTTCCGCTTTGACTTTAACGCCTTGCGGTATACATGTTCACTGATCCCATTTCCAAAAATCTCTTTTGATCTTTCTATCATATGCCCCTCTTTTCTACTTTGAAACTGCGATTCCATCGATCAGGATACTTACCACTTCATTCAGTGCCTGCTGGTAGGAGATCTTACTCCGCATTAAAATATCCCGCTGGAAAAACTGCTCTAAGGTTGCCTCGAATATAGTCTTAAAGACCGGAAGGTTGAGCTTACGGATCACACCCTCTTTCATTCCCTGTTCTAACAGACCGATCGTCGTCTCCCATCCACTCTCTAAACGTTCCTCAAGACGTTCATAGATCCTTGGATACTTATCCTTTAAGATATAGAGCTGGCCAAAATCCAGATCCCGGTAACTCTTTGGCAGTACACCAAGAATCGCACGGATCTTTTCCACGGTATCTGACTTTTCATCTCTTAATACCTGCTGTTCACTTTCCTTGATCTGATCAAAGCTGTAATCCACCATTTTCGCAAAGAGATCTTCCTTGTCCTGAAACAGCACATAGATCGTCTTCTTGCTCATTCCCACTCTCGAAGCAATGTCATCCATGGTAAACCGCATTCCCTTTTCCCGGAATATCTCTAAGGTTGCATTCAAGATTATTTCACGATTATCCATCTTCTCCTCCCTCTTTCTAATTCCGTCATCGGAAACTCGGAAACTATTTTCAGTTTCCCCGTTTCCATAATTGTAGCATCCGCCACTCCGGTTTACAAGCTGCGGAATCCACAAAAAAAGGACTTCCTTTTTAGAAGAAAGTCCCAAATACGATTTCCCGGTCTCCAAGCCGCTTCGCAAGTTCTTCGTTATGCGTCGCGATCACGATCGTTTTTCCCGCCTGTTTCATCTGTGCGAAAAAGTCCAGCATCCATTCCTGCGCGCTGCGGTCTAAGCCGCTGATCGGTTCATCTAAGATGATCACCCGCGGATTTGCCACAAGAATACTTGCCAGTGCTACCTTTTTCTTTTCTCCGCTGCTTAGATGATACGGTGCACGCCGCCTGAGTTTTTCAATATCTAAAAGCGTCAGCATATCTTCTACCCGCTCATGGATCTCATTTTCTTCCTTTCCCATCTGAACCAGCGCAAATGCAATCTCATCCTCGACGCTGTTATGGAAAAGCTGGCTGTCTGCATTCTGGAACAGATAACCGATCTTGCGGTGAAAATCCCTTGAAAATGCCGCATCCTCCATGGTTTTTTTTGTGACTGCCTTTCCTTCAAACAGATACGTTCCACGTTCCGGGAAGATCAGCCCGTTCATCAGCTTTAACACGGTCGATTTTCCGCAGCCGTTTGGCCCCTTTAGGATCACGGTTTCCCCTTCCCTGATCTCCATTTGAAAATGAGAAAGCACAACCGCATCCTCATAAGAAAAACAGATATCCTGCATCTGTATCATAATTACATCATCCTTTCCGCTGGCTTACTTCCGATGAATCCTTCTGTTATCCGGCAGATACATGCTCTAGATAAAAAAACAAAACAGTTATCAACAGCAGCCCAATCCCATAACAGATATTGGCTGCCGGGGAAGCCTTCCGCTTCCGCAGCGGATATGTTCCGTCAAAGCCCCTGCACACCATGGCATCATACGTCTCCTGTGACAATTCCTTAGACTTTAAAAAGGTCACACCAAGGATTCCGGTCAATGCCCCTGCCTTCTTCGGACTTTTTCCGATCATACGTGTCCGCAATGCGAAGAGCATCTGATAACAGATCTCCCCTAACTGCATGATATAATGCATGGTCAGATCGAGCGTAAAGATAAAAATATCCGGCAGATGAAACGACTTTAATCCGCTTGTGATCTCATTCCACGGTAACGTATTTGACAAAATGCCAAGCAGCGTGACACTCAAAAATACCTTTAAGGTGATATAGATAAAGGTATGCGGATGTCCGAGAATTGCTGCCGGTACAAGGATTACTGCGGAAAAGAGCACTGCACCTATGGCACCCTTTAAGACACTCTTGATCTGTCTGCCATTGCAGAATGCCAGCCGGACTAATAAAAGAACAGACACCAAACCTGCAAATGCCAGATTCCTCGATAGTGATAACAGCACAATCACAAATACAGCACCTGCTATACGAAGCGACGGTGCTGTTTTATTTTTTCCAATATATTCTTTTTCTGCTTTCATTTTCGCAAGCACGGACAAAATAGCCCGCATGGTTTTTTCAAGAAAGGAATCCCGCTCTGTTACCGGTATGTAATCCTCTTCCAAAAGCAGCCATCCCGGGATCTGCCTGCGCTCTTTTTCTTCCTGCTGCATGTTACATGACCCATTTCTTACTGTTTATCATATTTGTCCGTATTCTTCATAAAGGAAGCGGCCACCTTGAATATTATCACAACTACTGCAACTCCTGCAACTGCGGATAAGATATAACCGATCCATTCCGGCATGTTTCCGATCGTATAGTCCGGGAACAATGCATCAAAGGAAAATCCGTTTGCTAACCTATCCGGTGTATAACCAAGTGCTTTTCCGCCGGTAACGATCTGTGCGATCTCATCTGCACCCCATTCACCCCAGGCCGTTCCGGTTGCAAGCAGTCCAAGCGGGACAGCCACAATAAGTAAAAGTAACAGCATCCAGACCGGACGTACCTTCGTTTCCCTCTGCTGATAGAGCATTCCCGGTGAAGTCTTTTTTACAAAGGAATAGACTGCAACCGTAAAGATCACTTCTGCAAGTCCTGCGATCGTCAGATGTCCGATCATCATCGCCGGAACGGAAACCGACAATGGATACGGACAGTACAATGCCTGACCGGATGCATCCGTATAAATAAGCGGCTGGATGCCAAATTCTACTGCGGCACACAGTGCTGCTGCATTGATTCCGGCATATGCGCCGATCCCTGCTGCAACAAGCTTTCCCTTTTCGCTTTTCATATGTCCGGCAAGTAACTGATAGATTCCATATCCCAGATACGGCAGTACAAACGCCATATTAAAGCAGTTCGCTCCAAATGCAAGGATACCGCCGTCCCCGAATAAGAGTGCCTGTACGAAAAGTGCGATCGATACCGCAATGCAGGCTGCATTCGGTCCTAACATCAGTGCGATCAGGGTTCCTCCTACGGCATGTCCTGTCGTGCCTCCCGGTAGCGGCAGGTTAAACATCATCCCCAAAAAGGAAAAGGCTGCTCCGACACCTAATAGCGGCATCTTCTCTTTTGTGATCTCGGTCTTTACTTTTTTGACTGCTCTTGCCCAGACTGGAACCATTGCGGTTGTCAGAACTGCACAGGTGGCCGGGCTTAGGTAATTATCTGGTATATGCATGCTTGATCTCCTGTTTCTTTTTCGCATATTATAATACAGTTTGGGTCTGTCCACAAGCCACCTGGGGGGATATTTTTTCTTGTGACAGAAATATCATATATTCGATGCAGCATAAGTATGACAATACCGGAAAAACAGAATATTTCTTACACATAGACAAAAATACCTGTATGGGTGTCTTGTTCCCATGCAGGTATTTTCCACATTCGTTTATGATATGTACGAACAATTTTTCTTTTACGCTTCTCTCTGCGCTGCGATCTTTTGAAAGCCTTCCATATCATCGTAAATGCTGTTTGTCCATGGATTCATCTTACGCTTTACGGACTTATAGATCATAAATACAAAGACTGCCACGTTTGCGATCAGTGCAAGTGCACTTACGATATTATAGATCACCGGGTTGTAGGTTGAGTTTACTACGACTACTTCGTCCTGGAATGCCGGCCAGCACTGTGCAAAGAAGCACCAGATGGATAAGGTACGTGCTCTGTTTTCCAGCCATGCACCCTTGTTGATGAAGAAGGCTGCAAGTGTCGGTGCAAGCAGTAACGCAAATCCGCAGTACCATGCATGGGATGGCAGACAGTTATAGGTATATGCGAAGTTCCACAGATCATAAGCAACGATCCAGAACCACATCATATCCGGCCAGATCATATCACGACTCTTGTCCTTGCCCTTTGTTCCACGGACACAGACACCGAACCAGCCTACGATCGTTACGGCATTTAAGATACCTGCGATACCATTCATGATATTCCAAGGTCCGCCATGTACAAACATTCCTGCCTCGTCGGAAAGCTCTCCGATTCTGCCCCAGTACTGTGCTGCGATCTGGAAATCTCTTGAGCATGCCTCAAAAATGTTGATCGCAAGGATTGCCGGGATCAATAACATGAAAAACTTATTATTCTTCAGTTCCCAGGCAGTACCATCTTTTCTGGTTCCCTTGACATAGCGGAAACACCAGAAGAAGATACATCCGGCGGTGGAAGAATAATACTTTGCCAGATGGAACCAGTCGGTATATGCAACACCCTTTAATACGGTAAACCATGCTACCGTACCGATCACCGGAAGGATGAACCAGAAAAAGAATCCACTCCATTTCCATCTTCTTGAAACTTCATTTAAAATAACGAGGGACGCAAATACTGCAACCCAGATCAACAGAACCGTAATGGTGGAAAAACCGTTTGCGGCTGCTGAAAGTCCTGCTGTACCGTCCACAGACTGAAAAGTAAACATATACTTTCCTCCTTATAGATTATTACTGTCCGAATCATTTTCTGAATGATTATTCCCCTCAAAAAATCATGTGGTCATACCAGACAGCCAAGTCCCATCTTATCATGTTTTTCCAGAAGTTTCAATCTCTGTTTGTACAAAAAAACCGGATTCTAACGAATCCGGTAACATGTCTCCTCCTGTAACGGCATATCATATTCTGCAATATATTCGATACGGATATAGCTTGCATTCTGAAGTCTTCTGATATATTCTGCGATCGCTTCCGCAGTCCCCTGTACCTCTGCTTCTACCGTTCCGTTATATTCATTGCGGACATAACCCGTCAGTCCTAATTCATTTGCGATGCTGTGTGCACGATACCGGAAGCCTACTCCCTGTACCTGTCCGGTAAATGTGAGATGTTTTCTTATCATTGCCCTGTTATCTCCTGTTATTTCTTCTCTTCCTCTATTGCATACCATCTTCTGATCCTGCGTCGATATTCTTAATCCCAGGATAGCTGCGTAAGTAATGCTTCCACTGCACCGGCTGTTGCCAGATCATCCGAAAATGCACTCGCACTGCCCGCGCAGATTCCCTTTCGTAATGCATGTCTGTAATCTCCGCTCTCCTGATAGCCTGCTAAAAATCCAGCAACCATGGAATCCCCGGCACCTACCGGATTACGCACGATCCCATCCGGTGCCGCACTCTCGTATACCCTGCCATCTTCCGCAAGAAGCACTGCTCCATCACCTGCCATCGACACTAAGACGTTTACTGCACCACGCTCCTGCAGCTTTTTCGCATAGGTGATCACATCCTGCTTCCCTTTTATCTTCGTCTGAAAGATCTCACCTAATTCATGGTGATTAGGCTTGATCAGGAATGGATGTAGCGGCAGTACATTTAAAAGCAGCTCATTCGTTGCATCGACGACAATCTTCACCTGTTTTCCTGACAGATATTCCATAATATCCCGGTAGATCGTCTCAGGAAGTGATGGTGGGATACTTCCGGCAAGGACTAAGACATCTCCTTCCTGAAGCCCATCAAGCTTTTTGTATAAAAGCTTAAGGCTGTCCACTCCGATCTCCGGTCCCTGTCCGTTGATCTCTGTTTCCGTATCGGAATGCAGCTTCACATTGATCCGGGAGCATCCCTGCCCTAACCAGATAAAATCTGTCCGGATTCCCTGTTCCTCTAACAGATGACAGATCTGATCCCCGGTAAAGCCCGCTATAAAGCCAAGTGCCGTGCTGGTATGACCAAGGTTATGCAAAACCGCAGATACATTGATTCCCTTGCCGCCGGCAAGCATATGTTCATATTTCGTGCGGTTTATGCATCCTGTCGTAAAACCGTCTACCTCTACATTATAATCCAAGGATGGATTAAAGGTCACTGTATATATCATGTCGCATCTCCTGTTAAAACCTTAAAACCAGTTCTTAATGTTATTCAGCTTCTTCGCATCCTGAATAATATGTTCCTTCTCCCGCTGTAGATACGCCGTCATCTGTTCGAGTTCGTTTGGGGTAAAGCCCTTCAACCGTTCGATCTGACAGGAAGGTAATACGCCTTCTGCGTAATCCTTCCCGTCCTGACCTTCCCGCTCAAACCGGACATGAATGACTTTTTTCCCATCACGGCTTAAAATACCGGAATAGGTAAATGTCACTTCTCCCTGACGCATGACTTTCTCTGCCTCCTGTCTGCTATGCATCTAATCTGCCAAGACCGTTCATCTTCTCCTTCAGATCACCGGAAACATCTTTTAACATATCCGTAGAAGCTGCAATCTCTTCCGTGCTGGCAGCCAGATTCGTGATACGTTCATTCACTTCGTCAATGATCTGGATCAGATGATCCGCTTCGGAAATGATCGATTCCATTGCCTTACTGATCTCCACCTTATTCTCATTACTGTCGATGGCTGTATTCTTACTGGAATCGGACAGATTCTTGATCTCTTCTGCAACAACTGCAAATCCCTTACC
>CACZPJ010000089.1 GCA_902782995.1 uncultured Lachnospiraceae bacterium
ACGAAATACATCAAATATAAAAACTGCTCCAAACCCAGTAATAGGGCGTGATTCAAAGAATCACACCCCAACACTTGACTTAGAGCCTAAAAAAACACCGTAAATACGGTGTTTTTTGGCTGGACTAGACGGGAGTCGAACCCGTGTCCAAAAACCAATCCCCTGTACTTCTACGAGTGTAGTTCATGTTTTGACATTCCCTCCACACTTCCGGCATGAACACCGTAAGTGCTTTAGTAGCTTCATAATACGTCTATATACGCAAAGCTTTGTATATACCGTTTCCTACATGTTTGATGCCTGGATTCTGTGGTGTAGGTGCCTCAGAGCAGACAACGCCGCCTAGGCAGCGTAAGCTAATTTATTATTGTTAGCGTTTAATTTTAATTGTGGAATTTGACGCATCCCGTGCGACTCGCTTCTCCAGCTTCATAATCCCTGTCGAAACCATTACTAGCCCTTATTCAATTTTATTATATTAACCATACTCTGGTTTTCCAATATATCTATATTATACGCACCAATGCCCCAAACGGTCAAGGGTGCGTAGCAAATTTTTCCCGGTTATCGCGGATTTATCCAAAATTCCGCACCTTAAACTCACGCTCTGCCTCACGCTTTGCATCCTTTTTCGCAATGTCCTGACGCTTATCGTAGAGCTTTTTACCTTTGGCAAGTGCTATCTTTACCTTAACCAGACTTCCCTTAAAATATACCTCTACCGGCACGATCGTATAACCCTTTTCCTTCATCTTGCCAAGCAGCTTGTTGATCTCATACTTATGCATCAGAAGCTTTTTCGGGCGCAGCGGATCACGGTTAAAGATATTTCCCTTTTCATATGGGCTGATGTTCATCCCATAGAGAATGACTTCGCCATCCTCTATATGGATAAAAGCCTCTTTGATGCTGCATTTGCCCTGACGCAGAGACTTGACCTCTGTACCATGCAGACTGATCCCTGCTTCGTAGGTCTCCTCTAAAAAATAGTCATGCCTTGCCTTTTTATTATTTGCGATTAACTTTATCGATTCTTTTCCCATGCTAATCCTCATTTCTGTGTATATTCTATATCGGTCAAATCTGTGCCCGTTTTACACTTTTCTGCCACATTCGAATTACTGTCCTGCATCCTCCTTGGGATCTGCCAGTACAAAATCAATCGTACGAAGCATCTTATCTACTCCGGCTGCCTTTACGAAAACCTTCTGCCCGAGCTTGTAGTGACGGTTGTTTGTCTCACCGATCAGCTCATAGGTATCTTCTTGATAATGGTAATAATCATCATCCAATGCCGTAATATGCACCAGACCCTCGATCGTATTCGGAAGCTCCACATACAGTCCCCAGTTTGTAACACTTGAGATCACACCCTCAAATACTTCGCCAAGATGCTCCTGCATATATTCTGCTTTTTTAAGCTTGTCGGTCTCACGCTCTGCCTCGTCTGCCCGGCGTTCCATCTCACTCGAATGCTTTGCTACCTCCGGCAGTATCTTCTCATAATGTGCGATCCGCTTGGCATTCATCTTCCCTCTGAGGCTCTCTTTGATGATACGATGGATCTGCAGATCCGGGTAACGGCGGATCGGAGAGGTAAAGTGGCAGTAATAGGAAGTTGCCAGTCCGAAATGTCCGGTGTTATCTGTCGTATACTTCGCCTGCTTCATGGAACGGAGCGTCAGCCTGCTGATCAGTGCCTCTTCGTCGGATCCATCGATCTTCATTAAAAGCTTCTGTAATTCCTTCGGATGCACCTCATCCTGTGCTATATGCAATGTATATCCGAAGTTGTTGATCAGTGTTGCTAACTTATGGATCTTCTCCTCATCCGGATTCTCATGCGTACGATAGACAAATGGGATCTCCTGCCAGAAATAATCCTGTGCGACCGTTTCATTGGCGATCAGCATAAAGTCTTCGATGATTTTTGTTGCAACATTCCGCTCGTATGGCTTAATATCAACCGGTTTTCCCTTTTCATCTAAAATGATCTTTGTCTCCGGAAAATCAAAGTCGATCGAGCCACGGCTCATACGCTTTTTCCGTAAAATAGCGGCTAACTCCTTCATGCGCTCAAACATCGGAACCAGTTCTTCGTATTCTGCGATTTCTTTTTCGTCATGGTCCTCTAAGATCTTTTTTACCGCAGTATAGCTCATACGTCTGTCTACTTTGATCACAGTTTCTGCGATCTTATGATCGATCACGCGTCCTTTCGGATCGATCGTCATAATACAGCTTAATGCCAGACGGTTTTCCCCTGCATTCAGGGAACAGATCCCATTGGAAAGTGCATGGGGCAGCATCGGGATCACACGATCCACCAGATAGACACTCGTTCCACGATCTAAGGCTTCTACATCGAGTGCGCTGTGTTCCTGTACATAGTTCGTCACATCTGCGATATGCACGCCCAGCTTATAATTACTGCCTTCCATCGTAAGTGAAACCGCATCGTCTAAGTCCTTTGCTTCCTCACCATCGATCGTAACCATCTGCCAGTCCCGGATGTCCATACGGCCTGCCATGTCTGCCGTACTGACCTCCTTGGCAACATTCTGTACCTGCTTCATGATCTTTTCCGAGAATTCCACCGGCAGATCATAACCGCGCACGATCGACATGATATCCGTTCCCGGATCATTGATATGCCCGATGATCTCTACAACTTTGCCTTCCGGCTTCTTTTTGCCATTTTTCCCATAATCGGTGATCTCCACGACTACCTTATGTCCACTGACTGCACCCATGGAACGTCCCTGCGGGATAAAGATATCCTGTGCAAGCTTCTGGTTATCCGGTACTACAAAGCCGAAGTTCTTACTTGCCTGATATGTTCCAACGATCTCGGAAAGTCCATGTGCAATGACCTTTACGATCGTTCCCTCCCGTCTCTTTCCGGTCTTATTCGGGGAAATCTGCACCTGCACGGTATCCATGTGCATGGCACCATTCGTATTTTCTTCCGGTATAAAAATATCCTCCGGGTCACCTTCGATCGTCACAAAGCCGAATCCACGGTTATTGCCGGTATAGATTCCGACGCTGTAGCGTTCTGTTGCCTTGATATACTTGCCCTTTTTCGTCAGCTCAATTTTCCCTTCCTCAACTAACGCATCAAGGACTTCCTGCAGCTCGCTTCGCTGTTCCTTCGAAACACGCAGCATGATCGCAATCTCCTTGATCTTCATTGGCACATACATCTCATCGCAGATGAATTCATACAGCATTCTTTTTCTGCTTTCAAACTGTTCTCTCTTCATGCATCTATTCCTTATCTCTTTTCGATTTGCAAGTAAAAAGTGTGCGCTTGCCGCACACTCCCGCGCCCGAGCGGATGCATCGCATAATCTTCCGCTCCGCGAGGTGCGCATCTTAGCAATCAAGCATACTTGCTTGATTGTTTTTACTGTATCGGGGAATTCCACAGGGATTTCCGATACAGTAAAAAAGAGCCATCGTACACACGACAGCTCTTTCGTTCTTAGAAACTTCCGATATTGAGGACTGCTGATAAAACAATGAATAAGATAACTAAAACTCTTGTGATCTTAACCAGCATACCTTCCATAGAACGTCCTTTATTCTTACCCCAGTATGTCTCAGCCGCTCCGCTGATTGCGCCGAGTCCTGCTGACTTACCTTCCTGAAGTAAAATAATCACTGTCAATGCGATACATATAATAATAAATAATACTGTTAAAACCGTCTTTAAAACTGCCACGAATGACACCTCCTGTTGATTCTTATATACTCACAACTTTAGCTATTATATCATATACAGATTGCATTAGCAACTGTTTTTTTGCCGTAGTCACACAGTATGGAATCAGACATTTCCATGGTCTTAGATCAGGTTCTCCTCGATCCGCATTAACTGGTTATACTTCGCTGTCCGTTCCGCGCGGCATGGTGCACCGGTCTTGATAAGCTCTGTTCCAAGACCGACCGCCAGATCTGCGATCGTTGTATCTTCCGTCTCTCCGCTCCGGTGGGACATGATCGTAAGATAGCCGTTTGCTTTGGCAAGCCGGATCGTTTCGATCGTTTCCGTCAGTGTACCGATCTGGTTGGGCTTGATCAGGATCGCATTGGCACAGCCCATGTGGATTCCTTTTCTCAGACGTTTTTCGTTTGTCACGAAAAGATCATCCCCGACTAAAATCACACGATCTCCTACCTTCTTCGTCATTTCCTTCCAGCCGTCCCAGTCCTCTTCATCAAGCGGATCTTCGAGCGAATAGATCGGATATTTTTCGATCATGTTTTCCCAGAGTCCGATCATCTCCTGTGTGGAATAGACGATTCCCTTTTTCGGAAGCATATACCCGGATAGATTGTTTTGCTCTTTTTCATCTTTTTTCAGCTTCCATTCACTTGCAGCTACGTCCAATGAGATCATAAAGTCTTTGCCCCTGCCATAGCTATAGCCTGCCTTAGAGATCGCCTCTAAGATCAGTTCGATTGCTTCTTCTTCGTTCGCAAGATCCGGTGCAAAGCCGCCTTCATCCCCTACCGCCGTGGAGAGTCCGCGCTGTTTTAAGAGTTTTTTCAGGGTATGGTATACCTCCACACACCATCGGATGCCCTCACGGATACCCGGTGCACCAAGCGGCAGGATCATAAATTCCTGAATATCGATATTATTATCCGAATGTGCGCCTCCGTTTAAAATATTCATCATCGGAACCGGCAGACCGTCCGTATTTACACCGCCAAGATAACGGTACAGCGGCATCTTTAATGCCTTTGCCGCCACCTTTGCAGTCGCAAGCGATACGGCGAGCAGCGCATTTGCACCTAATTTTTCCTTATTCTCTGTACCGTCTAACTGGAGCATCCTTGTATCAATGCCGCTCTGCCGCAGCACATTCCGCCCGCACAGCTCCTTTGCGATCTTGCCATTGACGTTTTTTACCGCCTTTGTTACGCCATTTCCCTGATAACGGCTGCCACCATCCCTTAACTCTACTGCTTCAAACTGCCCGGTACTTGCACCGGATGGAACTGCCGCTCTCGCTGTCGTCTTTTTTCCATTTGTCTCTGTTTCTACCGTGACCTCTGCTTCTACCGTCGGATTTCCTCTGGAATCGAGGATCTCTCTTGCTTTTACTTTTGTTACAACCAGTTTTAATGCCATAAAAATGCCTCCTTTGAAAATATACCGATTTAATACTTTAGTATTTCCAAAGAAGGCATTCTTACTATATTATTTATACATTTATTTCTGCGGTTACTCCTAAGAGTTCTTTGTTGGCATCTAATACCGGCTGGATCACATTCTTTAAGAATGCTTCTACCTGAATTGGTGCTCTTCCAACGTATTTTGCAGGATCCATGTTGTTCTGTAATTCTTCTAATGTCATGTTAAATGCAGGATCTGCTGCGATCAGCTCTAAGAGATTGTTCTCTTTTCCTTCCTGTTTTACGTTCTTTCCTGCTTCCATGGAAAGTACACGGATCTTCTCATGTAATTCCTGACGGTCCCCGCCTGCTTTTACTGCATCCATCATGATATTTTCGGTTGCCATAAACGGAAGCTCGCTCATCATGTGTTTGTAGATTACCTTGTCGTATACAACAAGTCCGTCTACTACGTTCAGACACAGATCTAAGATTCCGTCGATCGCAAGGAAGCCTTCCGGAATGGAAAGTCTCTTGTTGGCTGAATCATCAAGGGTACGCTCAAACCACTGGGTTGCAGATACGATTGCCGGGTTTAAGGCATCGACCATAACATAATCTGCTAAGGATGCGATACGCTCACTTCTCATCGGATTACGCTTGTATGCCATTGCAGAAGATCCGATCTGGCTCTTTTCAAACGGTTCTTCTACTTCCTTTAAGTGCTGTAACAGACGGATATCGTTGGACATCTTATGTGCACTTGCAGCGATACCTGCTAAGATATTTGCTACTCTTGTATCAACCTTTCTGGAATAGGTCTGGCCGCTGACTGCATAGCATTCCTTGAATCCCATTTTTTCTGCGATCATCGGATCGATCTTATCGATCTTTTCCTGATCTCCGTCAAATAACTCCTGAAAACTTGCCTGTGTTCCGGTTGTTCCCTTGGAACCTAACAGCTTCAGACTACCTAACACATAGTCAAGATCCTCAAGATCCATTAAGAACTCCTGTGTCCAGAGTGTTGCACGCTTTCCTACTGTCGTAGGCTGTGCCGGCTGGAAATGGGTAAATGCCAGTGTCGGCTGGTTCTTATACTTATCTGCAAATCCGGCAAGCTCGGCGATCACGTTGATCAGCTTTTTGCGGACAAGCTTTAATGCTTCTGACATGATGATAATATCGGTATTGTCTCCGACGTAGCAGGAGGTTGCACCCAGATGGATGATTCCTTTTGCCTTCGGACACTGTACGCCATAGGCATATACGTGCGACATTACATCATGACGTACTTCCTGTTCTCTTGCCTTGGCTACATCATAGTTAATGTCATCCTTATGCGCCTTTAATTCGTCGATCTGCTCCTGTGTAATATCTAAGCCTAATTCCCGTTCTGTCTCAGCAAGTGCGATCCATAATCTTCTCCAGGTACGGAACTTCATATCCGGTGAAAAAATATACTGCATCTCCTTGCTGGCATAACGCTCTGATAACGGGCTGTTATATCTATCTGTACTCATCTTAATCCTCCTGTATGTTCTATCGTTCGAAGTTACCGCGGATGTCTTCCTTTGGCGGCTCTAACGGATACTTTCCGGTAAAGCATCCCTGACAGATCGGCAGACCACCTACCATCTCTGAGAGACGGTCGAGGCCAAGGTATCCTAAGGAATCTGCTCCGATGATCTTGCGGATATCTTCAATCGAACGGTTGTATGCGATCAACTGCTCACGCTCCGGAATATCGGTTCCGAAATAGCATGGCCATAAAAATGGTGGGGAACTGATTCTTACATGCACTTCTGTTGCACCGGCTTCTTTTAACATACCAACGATACGGTCTGAAGTCGTTCCTCTTACGATGGAATCATCGATCATAATGATACGTTTTCCTCTGACTGCCTCTGCTAATACGTTTAACTTCACGCGTACACTTGATTCACGGCTGCTCTGCTTTGGCTTGATGAAGGTTCTTCCGACATAGCCATTTTTTACAAAAGCTGTTCCGTATGGGATTCCCGACTCTAAGGAATATCCCAGTGCTGCTGCATTACCGGATTCCGGTACGCCTACCACAAGGTCTGCTTCTACCGGTGAATCCATGGCGAGGTATCTTCCTGCCTGGATTCTCGAACCATAGACACTTACGCCATCGATATGGCTGTCCGGTCTTGCAAAATAAATATATTCAAAAATACATCTTGCTTCTTTTTCCTTCGGAAGACAAAGTGTCTTATCCGACTGGATACCGCCCTCCGGAGAGATGGTTACAACTTCGCCCGGTTCTACATCACGTACAAAGGTTGCACCGATCGTCTCAAGTGCACAGGTCTCTGAGGTAATAATATAAGCGTTATCACGCTTTCCGATACACAGTGGCTTAAATCCGAACGGATCTCTGGCACCGATCAGCTTGCGTGGGCTCATTACAACGAGGGAATAAGCACCCTTTAACTTTGCTGCCGCACGGCGTACTGCCTCTTCTGCGGTCTTAGAGTTCAGACGTTCTCTTGCGATATGATACGCAATAACCTCCGAATCGATCGTCGTCTGGAAGATTGCTCCGGTATACTCAAGATCTCTTTTTAACTCCGGGGCATTGATCAGATTACCATTGTGCGCCAGTGCTAAGGTTCCCTTTACATAATTCAGCACCAGTGGCTGTGCGTTTTCTCTGGTAGATTCTCCAGCAGTCGAATAACGGACATGTCCGACACCGATGTCACCCTTCATCTGTCCTAAGTTCTCACCGGTAAATACTTCATTTACAAGTCCCATATCCTTATGTGTGGTCACTTTTCCCTTCGGACCATTTGTCTCGCTGACTGCAATACCACAGCTTTCCTGACCTCTGTGCTGCAATGCGAACAATCCGTAATAGATGGTAGATGCTACATCTTTTCCATCAAAATCATAAATTCCGAAGACACCGCACTCTTCATGAAGTCCGCTCATGAATGGTGCATTTTCATTCTTACAATTCTTGTCCATGCCATTCTCCATGTCTGTTATTTTATTCATCAACAATAGGATCACTTACCGTATCCGATTAGCGGAACTCTTTTCCTGTCAGAAGTGCAAATGCCTCTTTGTATTTGTCTATTGTCTTTTCGATAACATCATCCGGTAACAGATAATCGCTGTCCGGGTTCGCTTTTAACCAGTCACGTACAAACTGCTTATCGTATGATGGCTGTGACTTTCCTGCTTCATATCCCTCTAACGGCCAGAATCTGGAGCTGTCCGGTGTCAGCATCTCATCACCGAGTACAACCTTGCCATTCTCATCTAAGCCGAACTCGAACTTGGTATCTGCGATGATGATTCCCTTTGTCAGCGCATATTCAGCACACTTCTTATATAAAGCGATCGTGCAGTCCTTGATCTGTGTTGCATAATCTTCTCCCTTGCCCGGATAGATCTTCTCGAGTACTTCCACGCTCTTCTCAAAAGAGATGTTCTCATCATGGTCACCGATCTCTGCCTTGGTGGATGGTGTATAGATCGGTTCCGGTAACTTATCGGATTCCTTTAAGCCTTCCGGAAGACGGATGCCACAGACTGTTCCGTTCTCCTTATAGCTCTCCCAGCCGCTTCCTGTGATGTATCCACGCACGATACACTCGATTGGAAGCATCTCTAACTTCTTACACATCATGCTGTTTCCATCGAATCTTGGCTGTCCGAAAAATTCCGGCATATCTTTAACGTCTACTGAAAGCATATGATTTGGCACGATATCCTTCGTATAATCAAACCAGAACTTTGACATCTGTGTCAAAATAGCACCCTTATTGGTGACTTTGTTCTTTAAAATGTGATCAAATGCCGAAATACGATCCGTTGCAACAATGATAAGGCTGTCACCGTTATCATATACTTCACGTACTTTACCCTCTTTAATTGGTCTAAATTCCTGCATGTTTTCGTCCTCCGTTTTATGCTTTCACAACATATTTTTCGATAGCTGCAAGTACGTCCCGAAAAATCAGGCTGCGTCTCACAATCATACACGAAAATTATAATACAGTGGCTTTTGCAAAGTCAATTAGTTTGCATAAACTGCGACTTTCCTGCATATAGAAAATAGTGGACAATTTATTAATATTTTTGTGAATTTTCATTGTTTTATTAGTATTGCTTATAGTCTTGACCTTTTTTTCTGATAAGCTATAATAAAAGTAGGAAGAACAGAACGTGATAAATTGTTAGAAAATTTCATACGAAGGGAAGATGAATTATGGAAGAAAAACGGCGTAGTAAACGGTTCCCGGTACATATCCAGTTATGTATCTCTGACCTGTTTAAACAGGACACCACCGGTATTCATGATCTCGATTCACCGATTGAAGTAATCGATATTTCACGCGATGGAATTGGCTTTATTTCCAAGTGCATTTTACCTGTGGGCTATTACTTCAATGCCAAGCTAGACCTGTATGACAGCACTTCTCCTGCTGTTTTTACAGTCGTTAAGATCGTACGGTGTGAATCCTATGACATGTATCATTACCACTATGGCTGTGAATTCACACATCCGGCAGAAGATGTCTATGGACTCCTTGAGATGTGTTCGGATTCGATGGAACAAAAACGCAGGGCATGCATCTGACCTGTGGGACCTTATGGTCTCACAGGTCAGACTGATTTTGAGTTTGCAAACTCAAAATCATAAAAAGAATACAGGGAATTTTTCCCTGTATTCTTTCATAATATAGGTTCCACAAGTCAGACTAAAGAAAGAAGGAATTCGCAATAGCGTATTCCTTCTTTCTTTGATCCCAATTTTGCTATTTTCTGCGTTTTCTATTTACGAACTAATAAGGACTTTCCTGTCATTTCTGCCGGCTGCTTCATACCCATTAACTCGATCAGGGTCGGAGCGATATCTGCAAGACATCCACCCTCTCTTAAGCCGTAAGCAGGATCTGCATTTACTAAGATAAACGGAACCGGGTTGGTTGTATGTGCAGTAAAGGTTGCACCTGTCTCATAGTCTAATAACTGCTCTGCGTTACCATGATCTGCACAGATGAACATCTGTCCGTCTACTTCCTTAATTGCTGCAACTGCCTTGCCAACACAGGTATCAACTGCTTCGATCGCTGCGATTGCTGCTGACTCTACACCGGTATGTCCTACCATATCCGGGTTTGCAAAGTTGATGATGATCACATCATACTTATCGGACTTGATGGCATCTACTAACTTATCACATACTTCGTATGCGCTCATCTCTGGCTGTAAATCATAAGTTGCAACCTTCGGGGACTTCACAAGGATACGATCCTCGCCCTTGTTCGGCTCTTCTACACCACCATTGAAGAAGAAGGTTACATGTGCATACTTCTCTGTCTCTGCGATTCTTGCCTGTGTCTTTCCGTTATCTGCAAGGAACTGTCCGAAGGTATTCTTCAGTTCAACCTTGTGGAATGCAACTTCTTTATTCGGAATGGTTACGTCATACTCGGTAAAGCAGATATAAGTAACATCCTTTCTTGCACCTCTGTCAAATCCGTCAAAATCATCTGCACAGAAGACTCTTGTGATCTCACGTGCACGGTCCGGACGGAAGTTGAAGAAGATTACGGTATCCTTATCCTTGATCGTTGCAACCGGTGCACCATTTTCTTCGATTACAGTCGGAAGTACGAACTCGTCGTTTACATCCTTTGCATAGGAAGCGGTAATTGCTGCAACTGCGCTGTCAGCCTTCTCGCCTTTTCCTTCTGTTAATGCTTCGTAAGCTGCCTGAACACGATCCCATCTGTTATCACGATCCATTGCATAGTAACGACCGGTGATAGAAGCGATCTTACCAACACCAAGCTCTTTCATCTTTGCTTCGAGTTCCTCGATGAAGCCCTTTCCGGATGTAGGAGCTGTATCACGTCCGTCTAAGAAGCAGTGAACATATACATTCTCGATACCTTCTCTTTTTGCCATCTCAAGCAGTCCGAAAAGGTGTGTGATGTGGCTGTGTACACCACCATCGGATAACAGTCCGTATAAATGTAAAGCAGAACCATTGTCTTTTACATTCTTCATGCCCTTTAATAATGCTTCATTCTTGAAGAAATCGCCATCTTCGATCTCTTTTGTGATTCTTGTAAGCTCCTGATATACGATTCTTCCTGCACCCATGTTCAGATGTCCTACCTCAGAGTTACCCATCTGTCCGTCCGGAAGTCCTACTGCAAGTCCGCTTGCCTGTCCTTCTACATATGGACATTCCTTCATCAGTGCATCAATATTCGGCTTCTTAGCCTCTGCAACTGCATTTGCTTCGGTTCTCTTGTTCAGTCCGAATCCGTCTAAGATCATTAATACGGTTGGTTTCTTACTCATGCTCTCTTCCTCTTTTCTTAAAATTCTTATCAAACAGTTCTATTATAAACATCTGTCTTTGTATTATCATACCATGAAAAATTTAACACGTTTTTGGGTATTTGTAAATAATCGACAGCGAAATCGTTAATTTTTTATCAGATAGCCGTCCTCATCTAAGGTAACGCCACTCGATATGCGCTCCATATAAGATAAAATCTCCTGCTTTTTCTGCTCATCTGTCACAAGTGATGTCTTCAGATTCTGCTGGATGCACGGCAGAAACCGATATGTAATGCTTCCATCCGTGTCGATCAGAAGCTGCAAAAGTCCGGTATCTAACGTCCGCTGGCTGAACCAGAAGTTTCCAAGGCTATAGATCACCGGCACATCCCCTACATAGGAGAATCCCTGCAGGCAGTGTGTATGACCACCCACGATCGCGTCTGCCCCTGCATCCACGAATGCCTTTGCAAGGTTCACCTGATCTGCACCAAAATCACTGTCACCTTCCGTTCCCCAATGCACAAATGCAATGACAAGATCACTGTTTTTCTTTGCAGCCTTGATCACCTGCGTAAACTTTTCCGGATCTAAGGTCTTAAGTACACCCGGTGTGGTATCGGTTGCTTCTTTGGTATAATTCGTAGACCGCTCGATCTGTGTTGCCGCCACGATCGCTATTTTCCTTCCATTTGCAATAAAATAGACCGGTCTTGATGCCTCTTCTAAGTTTCTTCCCGCACCAACATACGGAATTCCTGCATCTGTAAGGGTATCAAGTGTGTCAAGCAGTGCTTCCTCGCCATAATCATAGACATGATTGTTCGCAAGTCCCGCAAGATCTGTTCCAAACGCCTCTAGGTTCTTCACCCGTGACGGGTCGGCACGAAATACATAGTCCTTCCCTTCTAACGGTGTTCCCCGGTTACTGTAGGTAAATTCATTATTCACCACCATAATATCTGCCGACTGCATCTCCGAAAGCAGATCCGGTGAAAAACAGTCATAGATCCCATTTGGCATCGCATCCATATGCTTCGTCGTGCACCAGCCCTCTGCCAGATTGATATCCCCAGTAAAATCAATGACTACCCGGTCTGTACCGGCACAATCCTTCCAGTAGACCTGATCTAACAGATACTGCTGGATTCCGGTATCCCTGCAATATTCCAGCCAGAGTACATGTATCGTCTTCCCACTTAGCTGATACCAGAGATCTACGTCCTGTTCTCCATCTGCGACTGTCTGTGCAAGCTTAAGAACCATATCCTCTCCATACTGCGAATGGATCCATGTCAAAAAATACTCATCGATCGCATAAGATCCGATAAATTCCTTCTTGCAGGAGCTTAAGATCACTTCGTAAGCATCATCGAGATCACGGATCTTATGTTTTACCACCGGTTTTTCCGTTTCCGAAGCTGTTTCTTCCTGTCCTATTTTTTCAGTACCCTCTGTCTGCGTCAGCTCTGTATTCTCACCGGAACCATTGTCCTGTTGCACAATCTGTCCGGCTTCCTGTTCCCTGCTTTGCCTTCCACAGCCGGATAAAACCAGGCAGGATGTGATCAGACAAAGCATCCATCTGTATGTGTGTTTCCTTTTCATAGATTCCCCTTTGTTTCTCCTATCATGATAATGAATCCCAATGTTTCAAAAATGCTTTCATCATAAATGCACAGAAATATGGAAATGTATAGATATTATTTGCATAGCCAATATTAAAATCACCAAGCTTTATTCCATGCTTTATATCGCTATAGTTTTCATTCTTAATCAATGCTGACAACGACTTGGATCTGTCATTGTTCGATTTTACCTCAACCGGAATCAATTCGTCTTTGGATCTCACGAAAAAATCCTCCTCCAGTGTTGAGTTTTCTTTTTTATAATAGAAAAGTCCAAGCCCCTGCTTCACAAATGCTTCTGCCACAAAGTTTTCATATAAAGCACCTTTATATACGCCAAGATTCTTATTCACTCTCAAATCTTCCTGTGCTTCTTCATCTAAGGTCGAAACCAAAAGACCGGTATCCGGATAATAAAGCTTATACTTACTTTCATCAATATTCCCTTTTAATGGCAGTTCCGGAAACGTCAGGCAATGGCATTCTGTAATAACTCCTGCATCCGCTAACCATTCAATACAGCCGGTGTATTCTCTTGATCTGGCATTCTTTTTGATCTTGCTGAACTGGAACTTTTTGTTTTCTTTTGCAAGCTGTGCCGGAACACTTCGATACACACTGATGATTTTTGTCTGGTCTAATCCATCTGCATACTTTCTAACGTCTTCCTCATAATCCAGCCTAATCTGTTCCTGTGTATCTAAGGAACTGGAAAATGTTCCTGTTTCTACATATCCCCGCACTACATCCGGCATTCCCCCTAATACACAATAATCCAGAAACAATGATTTATACACATTCAGTTCTGTTTCACTAAATGGCTTCATTTCCAGCATATGCGTTAAAATATCTGCAATCTGCTCCTGATGATAGCCCTTTGCCCATAAAAATTCCTCAAAATCCATAGAAAACATTTCATAATCTACTTTATTTCCTACACTGTTGCTATGAATCTTCTTATAATTAATTCCCAGCATAGAACCACTGCAGATCACATCAAATCTTCCATCTAACCGGAATGCCTTCAATGACGTTGCCACATCCGGATATTCCTGAATCTCATCAAAAATAAGAATCGTCTCCCCCGGTACAAACCGGATCGAAGGATTTGCCAGAGATATGTTTTTTATCACTGTATCAACGTCATACCCATCACTTACAATAGCGCGATAACGCTTATCAAGCACAAAATTGATATAGACCACATTCTTGTATTGTTCCTTTGCAAAATGCAAGATGGATTCCGTCTTGCCAATCTGTCTGGCTCCCTTAACAATTAATGGCTTATGCGCCGGTTCACTCTTCCACTGAATCAGAAATCCATCTATTTTTCTTTTAAAATACATATGTGCTTCCTCCTGATTTCAAGTTTATCACAAAAAAATAGCCTGTTCAAGCGCACCGATCACGTTTTATGAGCATAGTTTTATGTAGTAATCACATTTTATGAGCGTATTTTTCTTCTTTGATTACATTTTATGTAAATAATATGATGTATTTTTCCATATTTTCATATCCTATCTATACGTTTCCTCCGCTTCTGTATTCATTCCCATATATCCTGTTACATATTCACTTTTACTTCATACGCTCATGTCAGAACCTGTGCCTGCTGCCCATCACATGCAAAAAGGACAGCCTGCATCATAGATGCAAAGCTGTCCTTTGTCCGTATATCCGTCAGATAAGCCATTTTGCCTACCGGCAGTCATATTGCTTACTGTCTGCGATCATACTTATTTTACCTTTACCTTACAGGTTGCTTTTTTGCCACTTGTGGTCTTTGCGGTGATCGTTACCGTACCTTTCTTGATACCCTTTACCTTACCGTTTTTATCAACGGTTGCGATCTTTTTATTGGAGGTGCTCCACTTGATCGTATCTGTTGAATTAGACGGTGTTAACTTGCCTTTTAAGGAAACTGTCTTTCCTTTCTTCACGCTGGTACTCTTTTTGTTTAAGGTGATCTTGGTAGCCGGTACCTTTACGGTAATCTTACAGGTTGCCTTCTTGCCGCTTGTAGTCTTAACTGTGATCACTGCGGTACCCTTTTTCACTGCCTTAACGACTCCGTTTTTATCAACGGTTGCAACCTTCTTATTGGAGGTACTCCATGTCAGTTTATCCGTACTTCCCTTTGACATGGTTACCTTTAAGGTATACTTCTTACCGATGTTGACGCTCTTAGACTTCACATTCAGCTTCACGCTTGTAGCAGGAACGGTTACCGTTACCTTGCAGACTGCGGTCTTGCCGTTGGCTGTCTTAACAGTAATATTGGCTGTGCCTGCCTTCTTTGCAGTTACCTTTCCGTTCTTATCAACCGTTGCAACAGAAGTCTTGCTCGATGTCCACGTTACCTTCTTATTCACGGTATCTGCCGGTGTGATCGTTGCCTTTAAGGTATAGGTCTTACCCTTTACGATAGAAACCGTCTTCTTATTCAGGCTGATCTTTGTTGCAGATACTGTAACTGTCAGCTTGCAAACGGCTGTCTTTCCACTGGTACTCTTTGCAATAATGTCTGTTGTTCCGGCAGCAAGTGTCTTTACGGTTCCATCCTGTGCAACGGTTGCAACCTTTGGATTGCTGCTGCTGAAGGTCAGTGAATCCGTCGTATTTGAAGGAGCCATGCTCGCTGTCAGCTTTGTGCTCTGTCCCTTTTCTAAGGTCAGGCTGGTCTTGCTGATCGATACAGAAGTTGCCGGTACTTTATTTACCCGGATCGTAAATGTCTTTGTAAATACACTGCCGTCATTTTTTACGGTTACGGATACGGTCTGTGTTCCATCTTTTGCCATATTGTAACCACTGACGGTATACTTAGAGGAATCAACGGCTGCTTTCTCACCATTTGCATAAGATGCAGTTACGGTAAGTCCGCTCTGGTCAAAACGGTCTCCCACGGAGAAGCTGGTCTTATATGGATTCGTGATCGTGATGCCTGTCATAGCCGTCTTCTGTGCTAAGATCACAGTTCCACCGTCTGCTGCTGCAGGAATGGTTACCGTTACCTTGCCATCCGTTACACTATATGTCTTTCCGCTGTATACATCTTCCCATGTGGTATAATCATTTCCGACTTCAAAAGTTGCCTGTTTTGCAGTCTCTGCATTGTTTAAGCCTACATATAAGGAATCATCCTTATAGCTTCTCTTAAATACCATATACGCATCTGCATCGGAACCTGCTACCTTTGTTCTGTCTCCCTTAGAAAATACGGTTGAATATCTTCCACGGATCTGTAATAACTTCTGGTAATGTGTCAGTGTAGCCTGCTGCTCCGCACTTAAGTTATCAAACTGCATATCATAACGGTTGTTGTTCTGATCACCAAATGCATTTGGTCCGGTCAGGTTGATCTCTTCCCCGTAATATACGATCGGTGTTCCCTTTGCTGTGATCTGAAGTGCTGCCGCAACCTTCTGCTTGCTGATGTCATCTCCTACGGAATACAGGAATCCATCTTCATCATGGCTGCTTAAGAACTGACCCATGGTAATGCTGTTTGTAAGCTTTGCATTTCTGGCTTCTAAGCTTGCTTCGACCTTCTCTAAGCTTCCGTTTACAAAGCTTCTTGCCTGTGACTTGAAGTCAAAGTCTAACAGTGCATCCATCTGACCGTTTGCCAGATATTCACCGGTATTGGAAATGCTGGCTCCAAAATACTCACCGATCATCTTAAATGCCGGATTATCCTTTGCGATTGTTGTTTTTAACTCTGTCCATGTCTCGTGATCTACGTGTTTAACGGTATCTACACGGAAGTAGGAGATCTGGTTGCCTGCTGCTGTCTTATGGTTTACCCATGCGGACTGCCATCCGACTAATTTTGCACGGACATCCTCGTTCTCTGTCTTAAAGTCCGGAAGATTATCAAGATCACCAAGGATCACATCTCCCTTTACCTCATCCTCATCGGTACGAAGCATTCCTTCAAAGTTCTTGTTGTTTTCTGTATTATAACCTGCATGGTTTACTACAATATCAACCATGATCTTGATGCCGCGCTCGGTTGCTGCATCGATCAGCTTATCGAAGTCTGCGGTATTTCCAAGATGCTCATCTAAGGTTGTAAAATCTTTTGCCCAGTATCCATGATATGCCTGCTGATGTAAAGAAGTATTCATTACATCTTCAATGTTATCTACGATCGGTGTGATCCAGATCGTGTTGACACCGAGTGACTGGATATAGTCTAACTTGCTTGTTAATCCCGCAAAATCTCCACCATGATATGCTTCGATCTTGCTCTTATCACAGTCATAATCATTGCTGGTATCGCCATCTACAAAACGGTCTGTTAAAAGGAAGTAGATTCTGGATTCATCCCAACTGGTTGTTCCTTCTGCTTCGTCTTTTACGGTAACCGGTACATCTACCTGTGTATCATTTCCCCAGGCATCGGTAACTGTAAACGGTACGGTGTAAGTACCTGCTGCTACAGAATCATCAATATAAAGGACTCCCTTTTTGGAAGAAGCCAAGAAGGAAACATCCATATCCGGATATCCTAATACTGCTAAGTTTGCTGTAATAGAGGAAACATCTACCGCCTTTCCTGTTGTCTTATCCTTAATGTCAAAGGAAACAACTGGGTTCTCATCTGCTGTTGCACCGCCTTCCGGTGTAACGGTTGCTGTGATCTCAAGCTCCGGCTTCTCATAAGTGATCTGGCCATTCATATACTGGTCTTCTACTTTTTCCCCATTTACAAGGAAATAGAAGTGATATGTACCTGCCTCAATTCCGGTTGCTGCATAGATAAAACGCTCTGCCTGTGCATCATAGGTCATTGCTGCGGTCTTTGCATCAGATTCTGTTTCTGTGTCGCTCCAGTATGTTACCGAAACCTTACCGTCTAACTCTGCTAAGGTGTTTGTAAAGAAACGGTCATCGTCACGATAAGTAAATAAAATACCATTTTTTAAGGTTGTCTTTCCGGTCGGGCAGACATATGGTGTCTCGATTCCTTCTCCACCCTTTACCTTGGTGTACTGCTCGCCCTGATTTAAGACGATCGTACGGTCGGTAAATTCACGGTCGGTAGAAGAATCTGCCCCCCACATACCCGGAAGACGTACGATATAACCGAAGTTCTTGGTTGTGGTATCTACATTGACGGCTGCCTGATAAATACCATTCACCAGATTGAACTTATATCCGATATTCTGTGCCTTGGAGTTGTACCAGGTATAAATATCAGACTGTCCTGTATATGCAGAATCTGCCTTGTATGTGTACTGATATAACAGTGCCTGCTTGGTATAATAGAACTTGGTCTTAGATGTCTTACCAGTTACACCATTCTCATCATAAGTAACCTGTGCATAAAAATATCCATCGGCTGCCTCATCTGTGGTAGTAAGTACACCCTGATCATCGAAGCTCATGCCCGCTGCCTGAGCACCTGCTGTCTCATCTAAGGCTTCCCACTTGGTTACTACTGCATCATCATAGAGTGTATCCTGTGTCGTAAACTGAAAGCTTCCCACACCTGCCGGATTGTCACCGGAAATAATCATACCAGGCACCTTCACTAATGAGTTGCCGCTTTCTGTTTCCGGATTCAATGGATCTGTGATCCAGACACCATCGACTACGAACTTATACTGATAACTGCCCGGTTCTAAGCCCTTGACGGTACAGGTAAAGTTACCGGATGCGTTTTTTGTCATCTCAATACCCTTATCCCAGTCATTGACTACTGTTCCACGCAGATATACCTTTTTTGCATTTGGATACAATGCCTTGTTCAGCATAAAGGTTACCGAATTGTCTGCGTTTACGACCGGACTCTTTAAGATCTCAA
>CACZPJ010000090.1 GCA_902782995.1 uncultured Lachnospiraceae bacterium
AACCAGATGTCAATTTGTCCAAAGAACAAATCTTCCAAAGGAAGAAGAGATAAAAGAAGAGCAAACTGGAAAATGACTGCTCCAAGCTTAGTAAAATGCAGCAAGTGTGGCGCTTTAATGATGCCTCACAGAGTATGTAAGAACTGCGGTTCCTACAACAAAAAGGAGATTATTGCTCAGGATTAATTCCAGAACGCGAAGACCTCTCAGCTATGCTGAGGGGTCTTTTTTGCTGTATAGGAAAATCCGTTGGAATTCCTATACAGCAAAAGCAAGCGCACACTTTATTTGGCGGTGATGGATCATAAGAAAGCCTTGCAATAAGTGTAGGTACATGCTAAGATAACCTTGGCAGTTTTAACTGTCACTAGAAGTGATGTGCGCAAAAGGCAGCGCAGGATTGGAGATTAAGATGGATCGGTTTTTTAATTTTGACAACGTATTTTTCCGGGCTTTTGATAAGATCATCAATGTCTTTTGTCTCAGTATTTTGTGGATCATTTTTTCGATACCAGTTTTTACGATCGGAGCGTCCACAACAGCACTGTATTATACGGTAAATAAGGTGTTAACGCATGGAAGAGGATATGTGTTCCGGGAGTTCTGGGGTTCCTTTAAATCGAACTTTAAGCAGGCGACCGTGATCTGGCTGATCCTGCTTGCGGCAGGAATCTTTATGGGCTGGGATGCTTATATTATGAAGCAGTTCTATGATGCCGGACAGGCAATCGGAAAGCTGTTTGCATTCTTTTATATTATGCTTGGTTTTCTTACAGTGTGGGCACTGTACATATTTCCGAATATTGCACGCTTTGAGAATACAAACCGTGCGATCATGAAGAACGCAGCATTAATGGCACTGGCGAGCCTGCCAAAGACCGTGCTTATGGTGATCATGTTAGCAGCATTTATACTGGCAGACTGGTTTTTCCCATTTCTGATCATTTTTATTCCGGCAGCATTTATGTGGGCATGGAGTGGTATCTTAGAGAAGATCTTCCGCCGGTTTATGTCCGAAGAAGATATTGCGGCAGAGGATGAACGGAACCGGGAATATAAGAACTAGAGACAGCATCGGAATGCAAAACAGGATTTGCAGTGATTTCTCTGGTTGATTTATAAGAAGAGATATAGTATATTTCAGTATAGAAGATCAGGAAAGCGGATTTCTTGATGAAAGCGCAGGGAGGTAGATTCATGCAGGACATGATACGGGTAGCTGTAGACGCCATGGGCGGAGACAATGCACCGGATGAGATTGTAAAGGGTGCAGTGGAAGCAGTTGCCACCAGAGATGATATTAAGGTTCTGCTAGTCGGACAGCAGGATGTGGTAGCGGAAGAGTTAGGGAAGTATGATTATCCGAAGGAGCAGATTGAGATCGTGCATGCAGAGGAAGTCATCGAGACCGCAGAACCACCGGTAATGGCAATTCGTAAGAAGAAGGATTCATCGATCGTGGTTGCGATGAATATGGTAAAACATAAAGAGGCAGACGCACTTGTTTCCGCAGGAAGCTCCGGTGCGATCTTAGTAGGTGGACAGGTGATCGTAGGCAGGATCAAGGGAATCGAACGTCCGCCGCTTGCACCGCTGATCCCGACGGAGAAGGGTGTATCCTTATTGGTAGACTGTGGCGCGAACGTGGATGCAAGAGCTTCCCATCTGGTACAGTTTGCGAAGATGGGATCGATCTATATGGAGCATGTCGTGGGCGTGAAGAATCCGCATGTGGCGATCGTGAACATCGGTGCAGAAGAGGAAAAGGGAAACGCGTTGGTAAAAGAGACGTTCCCATTGTTAAAGGAATGTACGGACATTAATTTTGTCGGCAGTATCGAGGCAAGGGAGATTCCACATGGAGAAGCAGATGTCATTGTCTGTGAGGCATTTACCGGCAATGTAATCTTAAAGCTTTATGAAGGCTTAAGCTCTACACTCGTTGGAGCAATCAAGCAGGGAATGATGAGTTCCTTAAAGAGCAAGATCGGTGCAGCACTTGCACTGCCTGCATTGAAAAAGACCTTGAAGGCATTTGATGCTTCTGCCTATGGCGGAGCACCGTTACTTGGCTTAAACGGTCTGGTGGTAAAGACACACGGCAGCGCGAAATCGAAGGAAGTAAAGAATTCGATCATCCAGTGTGTCACCTTTAAAGAGCAGGAAATCAATGAAAAGATCAAAAAAAATATTGTCGAAGAGACAGTAGGAGAATAGAAAGGAAAATATTATGGAATTTGAAAAATTAAAAAAGATCATTGCAGAAGTACTGAACGTAGAAGAGGAAGAGATCACAATGGAGACTACCTTTGTGGATGACCTCGGAGCAGATTCTCTGGATGTATTCCAGATCATCATGGGACTTGAGGAAGAGTTCGACATTGAGATCGCAAACGAAGATGCAGAGAAGATCGTTACCGTTGGTGACGCAGTAGAGCAGATCAAAAAAGCATCTAATTAACCGGAAAGTGCAAAAAGCCCTGTTTCAGGGCTTTTTGTCGCGTATGGAAAAATCGACAGAATCAGACAAAAGATCTGCAAAGGAGTGAAAACGTGAACAAGCTAAAAGAATTTCAGGCTATGACAGGCTATCAGTTTCAGCAGGAAGGTTTATTAAGACAGGCACTGACCCATAGTTCTTACGCGAATGAGAAGCATATGAAAAAGCATTCAGACAATGAACGTCTGGAGTTTTTAGGAGACGCGGTCTTAGAAGTGGTTTCCAGTGAATTTTTGTTCTTAAATTACCCGGATTATCCGGAGGGAGACTTAACGAAGTTGCGTGCCAGCCTTGTATGTGAGCCGACACTTGCATTCTGCACGAATGAACTGCATCTTGGCGATTATCTCTACCTTGGAAAGGGAGAGGATCAGACAGGTGGAAGAAAGAGGAAGTCTATTCTTTCCGATGCATTAGAGGCAGTGATCGGTGCGATTTATTTAGATGGTGGTTTTGCTAGTGCAAAAGAGTTTATTTTAAAATATATCCTGACGGATATTGAACACAAGCAGCTCTTTTATGATAGCAAGACTATCCTTCAGGAGATTGTTCAGGCAAAGTACACCGAAGAACTGAACTATCAGCTTATGGGAGAAGAGGGACCGGATCACGACAAACGCTTTATCGTAGAAGCACGGATCGGCACACAGGTGATCGGACAGGGGATCGGTCACACGAAGAAAGCCGCTGAGCAGGAGGCTGCCTATCAGGCACTTCTTAAGATAAAGGAGTAGTTATGTATTTAAAAAGTATTGAGGTGCATGGTTTTAAGTCGTTTGCGAATAAAATCGTGTTTGATTTCCATAATGGGATAACCGGAATTGTTGGCCCGAATGGAAGTGGAAAGAGTAACGTTGCGGACGCAGTACGCTGGGTACTGGGGGAACAGAGTGCCAAGCAGCTGCGTGGTGCGAGCATGCAGGATGTTATTTTTGCAGGAACTGAGAACCGGAAGCCATTAAGCTATGCGTATGTAGCGATCACGCTTGACAATACGGATCATCAGCTTGCGATCGATTACTCCGAGGTTACGGTGGCAAGACGAGTCTATCGTTCCGGAGAAAGTGAATATCTGCTCAATGGAAACCCATGCCGTCTAAAGGACGTGAATGAGCTTTTTTATGATACCGGTATCGGAAAAGAAGGCTATTCCATCATTGGACAGGGTCAGATCGAGAAGATCCTAAGCGGTAAGCCGGAGGAAAGAAGAGAGCTGTTTGACGAAGCAGCCGGTATTGTAAAATATAAGCGGAGAAAAGTAACCGCCCAAAAGAAGTTAGCAGATGAGCGGGAGAATCTGGTCCGTGTCAACGATATTTTAGCGGAGTTAGAGCGTCAGATCGGACCATTAGAGAAGCAGTCCGAAAAGGCACGTATCTATCTGAAGAAAAAAGAAGAGTTAAAGACACTCGATGTTAATATGTTTCTGATGGAAACAGAGCGGATCCGTGTGCAGTTAGATGAGGTACAGGAAAAGTACAAGATCGCAGATGCCAACTTGAAGGAAAGCAACGAAGCCTACGAGAATATTAAGACATCATATGAAAAGATGGAACGGGATATGGAAATGCTTGACGAGCAGATTACAGCCAACCGGGAAGAACTGAGTAATACGAATGTGACAAAGGGGAAGCTCGAAGGTCAGATCAATGTATTAAAGGAACAGATCAAGGCAGCAAAGATGTCAGATGAGAATCTGAAGCTGCGTATGGATAGTGTCACACGGGACAAAGAGGAAAAGGAAGCACAGTATCAGGACTACGAAGCACAGAAAGAGGACTTAGAAAAGCAGTGCACCGAGATAGGACAAAGAAAAGCAGAAGCAGAGCAAAAGCTTGCCGGGGTGCAGCAGTCGATCACAGCCTGCAGGGCATCTCTTGAGGATGGCAAAAAAGAACTGATGGAGCTTTTGAATAACCGTGCTTCTACCAAGGCAAGACAGCAGAAGTTCGATACGATGGCAGAGCAGGTGAACATCCGCAAGGCACAGTTAAACCAGCGTCTGTTAAAGCGTAAGAGTGAAGAAGCGGACTTAGACGAGATCTTAGCCGGGTATCAGAAGGAACTTGAGACCGTAAACCAGTCAATCACCGGACATAAGAATGAGAAAGGCGAGATCGAAAGAAAGCTTACCGAGTGGAAGCAGAAGCTTTCTGCAACACGCAGTGAATTAGAAAAAGCAACAACAGGCTATCATAAGGAGCAGTCGCGCTTAGAGTCTTTGAAAAATATCGCTGAGCGGTATGACGGCTATGGAAACAGTATCCGCAAGGTCATGGAAAACAAGGAGAATGAAAAAGGAATCCTTGGTGTTGTCGCAGATCTGATCAAGGTAGATAAGAAGTATGAGACAGCGATCGAGACAGCCTTAGGCGGCAATATCCAGAATATTGTCACCGATGATGAACAGACAGCAAAGCGGATGATCGCCTTCTTAAAACAGAATCGCTTTGGACGCGCAACCTTCCTGCCGCTTACAAGTGTGACCGGTAAGGATCAGAGTAAGAATGAGCACTTTTTAGAAGAGACCGGTGTGATCGGTTTTGCAAACACACTGGTAAAAACAGATGAGAAGTTTGATGGAGTGATGTCCTATCTGTTAGGACGGGTCTTCGTGGTTGATGTGATCGATCATGCGATCGCACTTGCCAAAAAGAGTAGATACTCCTTACATATTGTTACCTTAGAGGGCGAGTATTTAAGCCCCGGTGGTTCGATGGCAGGTGGTGCGTTTAAGAATAACAGTAACCTGCTTGGAAGAAAGCGTGAGATCGATGACCTGGAAAAACAGGTAGAACAGTATCAGCAGACGATCAGCGCATGCCGGATGAGGGAACAGGAGATCACCTTGGCGCAGGAGCTGTTACGGGAAGATCTTGAGAAGTTAAATAGTAGCTTGCAGGAAGAATATCTGACACAGAATACGGCAAAGCTGAATGTAGAGCGTGTCAGACAGCAGCGCGCGGAAAGCGAGAATGTTTATGCCGGCCTGAAGCGTGAAAATACCGAGATCGAAGAGCAGCTTGCAGAGATCGTGCGCGAAAAAGAGCGCACCCTTACAGAAATCGAAGCCGCTGCCACGCGGGAGCAGGAGCTCCAAAGCGAAAGCAGGCAGTATGAAAGCCGGTTAGAAGCACTTACGAAGGAAGAAGAAGCCGCACAGCATGTGGTATCCGAGATTGGCTTAGAGGCGGCAGCTTATCAGCAGAAGAAGGAATTCGTAGAGGAGAATCTGACGCGTGTGCTTGCGGAAGTAAAGAAGCTCACCGATGAGATGGAGAGCCTGCTTGGACAGGCATCTGAGACGAAGGATGACACGAAAAAGCATGAGCATGACATCGAAGAGATCCAAAAAACGATCCTTGCATCCGATGAGACGTATGCTGCCTTAGAAAAGACCTTAGAAGAGAATCTTGCAAAAAAAGAAGCAATGTCTGCCGAATATAAGGGATTTTTCCAGAAACGGGAGGATATTTCCGAACAGATCGCGGGACTCGATAAGGAGATCTTCCGTTTAAACAGCCAGCGTGAGAAGTTAGAGGAAGCAAGTGAGTATCAGACCAATTACATGTGGGAAGAATACGAACTGACTCCGCACAATGCAAAGGAATTAAGGGACGAGAGCTTTGATGATCTGCCGGAATTAAAGAAACTGATCACTTCCGTAAAGGATGAGATCCGTAAGCTGGGTGATGTCAATGTCAATGCGATCGAGGATTATAAAGAACTGTCCGAACGTTATGGCTTCTTAAAGACACAGCATGACGATCTGATCGAAGCGGAAAAGACACTGGTTGGAATTATTGAGGACTTAGATACCGGAATGCGTAAGCAGTTCACGGAAAAGTTTGCAGAGATCCAGCGTGAGTTTGACAGTGTATTTAAGCAGTTGTTTGGCGGTGGAAAGGGAACGTTAGAGTTAGTAGAGGATGAGGACATCCTAGAGTGCGGCATCCGTATTATCGCGCAGCCACCGGGAAAGAAGCTTCAGAACATGATGCAGTTATCCGGTGGAGAGAAGTCCTTAACGGCGATCTCCCTGCTGTTTGCGATCCAGAACTTAAAGCCATCGCCGTTTTGTCTCTTAGACGAGATTGAGGCGGCACTTGATGATTCTAACGTAGACCGTTTTGCAAAATACCTGCATAAGCTGACAAAAAACACACAGTTTATTGTAATTACGCACAGACGTGGTACAATGAATGCAGCAGACAGACTGTATGGTATTACGATGCAGGAGAAGGGTGTCTCCACCTTAGTCAGTGTCAACCTGATCGAAGGAGACCTCGAAAAGGAACAGAAAGCACAGTAATACCGGATGATTGAAATAGGAAAGAAGTGGTGAGATGGAAGAAAAAAAGGGATTTTTTAAGAGACTGGTTTCCGGTCTGACAAAGACAAGAGATAATATCGTATCCGGGATTGATGCGATTTTTTCGGGATTTTCCAAGATTGATGATGAGTTTTACGAAGAGATCGAGGAACTTCTGATCATGGGCGATCTGGGTGTCCATGCAACCGAGGCAATCATAGAGAAGTTACAGGAAAGCGTAAAGGAACAAAAGATCAAAGAACCTGCCGCATGTAAGGAGCTGCTGATCGAAAGCATCAAGGAGCAGATGGATGTCGGAGAGACAGCATACCGCTTTGAAGATGAGAAGTCCGTTGTACTTGTCATCGGGGTCAATGGTGTTGGTAAGACAACGACCGTAGGAAAGCTGGCCGGTAAGTTGAAGGATCAGGGCAAAAAGGTTGTGATCGCAGCAGCCGATACCTTCCGTGCAGCAGCGGGAGATCAGCTTGGCGAATGGGCAAACCGTGCCGGTGTGGATATGATCGGCGGACAGGAAGGCTCCGATCCGGCAGCCGTGGTATATGATGCGGTTGCGGCTGCGAAGGCGAGAAATGCAGATGTACTTCTCTGCGATACCGCAGGACGTCTTCACAATAAGAAGAACCTGATGGAAGAGTTAAAAAAGATCAATCGTATCTTAGAACGGGAATATCCGGATGCATTCCGTGAGACACTGGTTGTTTTGGATGCAACGACCGGACAAAATGCCTTAGAGCAGGCACGCCAGTTCTCAGAAGTGGCACAGATCACAGGAATCGTGCTTACGAAGATGGATGGAACCGCAAAGGGTGGAATCGCAGTTGCGATCCAGTCAGAGCTTGGCATTCCGGTAAAATATATCGGTGTCGGAGAGACGATCGAAGATTTACAGAAGTTTAATTCCGAGCAGTTTGTAAACGCCCTGTTTCAGACAGACAAAGAGGAAGAAGGAGACCAGAACGAATGTTAACATTAGATAAGTTTGAAGAAGCAAGTGAAAAGGTAAAAGAGGTTACCTTAGAGACAAAATTAGTTTACAGCAATTACTTAAGCGAGCAGACCGGCAATAAGGTCTGGTTAAAGCCGGAGAACATGCAGTTTACCGGAGCATACAAGGTACGTGGTGCATATTATAAGATCAGCACGTTATCCGAGGAGGAGCGCAAAAAGGGACTGATCACAGCATCTGCCGGAAACCATGCACAGGGTGTTGCATATGCGGCAAAGTGTTATGGCTGTAAGGCAACGATCGTTATGCCGACAACCACACCACTCATTAAGGTCAACCGTACCAAGAGCTATGGTGCTGACGTTGTTTTATACGGAGATGTGTATGACGAGGCCTGCGCACATGCTTATGAATTAGCAGAGAAAAACGGATATACGTTCATCCATCCGTTTGATGACCTGACGGTTGCAACCGGACAGGGAAGCATTGCAATGGAGATCTTTAAGGAGCTTCCGTTAGTAGAATATATTCTTGTGCCGATCGGTGGCGGCGGATTGGCAACTGGTGTATCTACACTTGCCAAGCTGCTGAATCCAAACATCAAGGTGATCGGTGTAGAGCCTGCAGGCGCAAGCTGTATGAAGGCATCCTTTGAGGCAGGAAAGGTGACAACCCTTCCGAATGTCAATACGATCGCAGATGGTACAGCCGTAAAGACACCGGGAGAGAAGATCTTCCCATATATCAAAAAGAACCTGGATGAGATCATTGCCGTGGAAGATGATGAACTGATCGTATCCTTCTTAGATATGGTAGAGAATCACAAGATGATCGTGGAAAACTCCGGTCTGCTTACCGTTGCAGCCTTAAAGCACTTAAATGTCAAAGATAAACGGATCGTTTCTATCTTAAGTGGTGGTAACATGGATGTGATCACAATGTCTTCCGTTGTCCAGCAGGGACTGATCTTCAGAGACAGAATCTTTACCGTATCCGTATTACTTCCGGATAAGCCGGGTGAATTAAGCAAGGTTGCGGATACGATCGCAAAGGAACAGGGAAATGTTATCAAGTTAGAGCATAACCAGTTCGTTTCGACCAACCGGAGTGCGGCTGTGGAACTGCGCATTACGTTAGAGTGCTTTGGAACAGATCATAAGAAACAGATCATCAAGGCTTTAGAAAAGAGCGGATATAAGCCGAAGCTAGTTCGCGCAAATCTTTAATCAAAAAAGTGGAGCATCTGTTTAGATACTCCACTTTTCGTAGTTGGAGGGAAAATGATTCATATACTTTTGCTGGTACTTACCATTCTTATTTTTCTTGTGACAACGGCGGGATTTTTCCTGACAGACGGAAAGACGGAGCGCGTCTATGGTACGTTGTCGATCATAAGCCTTGGCTGTGCGGTCGTGCAGCTTGGAATCTTATTTATTTAAAAAGCGGTCCCATTCCTCGATGTCTGATGTTCCGTCGACCTGTAACAGATAAGTGGATTCCTCAGCATCGATCGAGAAGAAATAGGAGT
Source organism: uncultured Lachnospiraceae bacterium (assembly GCA_902782995.1). Classification (GTDB taxonomy): domain Bacteria; phylum Bacillota; class Clostridia; order Lachnospirales; family Lachnospiraceae; genus Roseburia_C. The sequence continues at coordinate 9,311 of CACZPJ010000090.1, forward strand.
TCCCTTTTTTCTCGATTGAATACAGATAACAGTCGGTCATGGACTTTAACAGATCGTAATAATCCTCTGCGTTGACTGTCTCATCTTCATAGAGAGTTTTCAGGTTGCCGTCTGCATCAAAGACCTTGTAGCCTTCCTTAATAAAGGAAGTGATCGCACCATCCGGTATCTTTAAGGAGAGTTCGTTGGCGCGCATCTCGCGAATGTCACGGTTGCAACTGTTTTCCGGCAGGATCGTAACGTCATCTAAGATGGCATGGAAGCATCCGTTCATGGCGATTAGTTCAGCGATATGTGCATCCTGAAAGTTAAAATGTGCAAGTTCATTTTCAGTTCTGTATTTCATGTTTTTATCCGTCCTTTTATCCTGTTTTTCTTAGAATGATACCATTTCAAAAAAGCTGCGTCAATGTAAAGAAAAAATACTTGACACCATATGCTTTTTGCGTTATGATAGGCAAGGTTGATGTCAAGGAAAAAACATTGACACATAGGAATAGCAGTTACAGGAGTGATTGTGACATGGAAGAAAAAGTGGAACAGGCATACCTGTATGACTTTTATGGTGAACTGTTAAATGATCACCAGAGAAGAATCTATGAAGATTTTGTTTTTAATGATCTTTCACTCGGAGAGATCGCAGCCTGCGAGGGCGTGACCAGACAGGGTGTGCATGACCTGATCAAGCGGTGTAACAAGCTGTTAGACGGGTACGAGGAGAAGCTTCATCTTGTGAAGAAGTTCCTCGATGCGAAGCAGAAGGTAGAGCAGATCCACTACCTTGCCAATGAGTTTAAGCAGAATCGTGATGGTGCAGTTATGGAAGAGATCGAGCAGATCTCGAATCAGATATTAGAGGAGCTTTGATATGGCATTTGACAGCTTATCAGAAAAACTTCAGAACGTATTTAAGAATCTTCGCAGCAAAGGAAGACTGACCGAGGATGATGTGAAGGCTGCTTTAAAGGAAGTCAAGATGGCACTTTTAGAGGCAGATGTAAACTTCAAGGTCGTTAAGAACTTTGTGAAGTCTGTTCAGGAGCGTGCGATCGGACAAGATGTAATGTCCGGTCTGAATCCGGGACAGATGGTGATCAAGATCGTAAACGAAGAAATGGTCAAGCTTATGGGCTCTGAGACGACGGAGATCGCACTTCGTCCGGGTCAGGAGATCACAGTCATCATGATGGTAGGTCTTCAGGGTGCAGGTAAGACGACCACGACCGCCAAGATCGCCGGAAAGTTAAAGGTAAAGGGCAAAAAGCCACTGCTTGCGGCATGTGACGTATACCGTCCGGCTGCGATCGAGCAGTTGAAGATCAACGGAGAAAAGAAGGGCGTGGAAGTATTTTCCATGGGCGATAAGAACAAGCCGGTGGATATTGCTAAGGCAGCAGTTGAGCATGCAGCGAAAAATGGCAACCATGTCGTTATTTTAGATACTGCCGGCCGTCTTCATATTGATGAGGACATGATGCAGGAGTTACAGGAGATCAAGGCACAGGTTGATGTGGCACAGACGATCTTAGTAGTCGATGCGATGACCGGACAGGATGCTGTGAATGTGGCAGGAATGTTTGATGAGAAGATCGGAATCGATGGAGTTGTCTTAACGAAGTTAGACGGTGACACCAGAGGTGGTGCGGCACTTTCCATCCGTGCGGTAACCGGTAAGCCGATCCTCTATGTTGGTATGGGAGAAAAGTTATCCGATCTCGAACAGTTCTATCCGGATCGGATGGCTTCTAGAATCCTTGGTATGGGCGATGTGCTTACGCTGATTGAAAAAGCGCAGGAGCAGATCGATGAAGATAAAGCAAAGGAAATGGAACAGCGTTTAAGAAAGGCTGAGTTCACCTTTGATGATTATTTGGAATCCGTCAGCCAGATGAAGAAGCTTGGCGGAATCGGTAATGTACTTGGCATGATGCCCGGTATGATGCCGGGTGGCGGTAAGATGCCACAGATCGATGAAGAAGCTGCGGAAAAGAGTATGGCAAGAACTGAGGCGATCATCTATTCGATGACCCCGCAGGAGCGCAGCAATCCATCCCTGATGAATCCAAGCAGAAAGCACAGAATTGCAAAAGGTGCCGGTGTGGATGTCAGTGAAGTGAATCGTCTTGTGAAGCAGTTTGAGCAGATGAAGAAGATGATGAAACAGATGCCTGGATTAATGGGCGGTAAAGGTGGTAAAAGAGGAAGATTCAAACTTCCTTTTTAACATAATTTAATCAGAACCTATGAGGAGGTGAAACGTAATGGCAGTAAAGATCAGATTAAGAAGATTAGGACAGAAGAAAGCTCCTTTCTATAGAATCGTTGTAGCTGATTCCAGATCCCCAAGAGATGGAAAGTGCATCGAAGAGATCGGAACTTATGATCCAACAAAAGATCCAAGTGAATATCATGTAAATGAAGAGTTAGCAAAGAAATGGTTAGCAAACGGTGCTCAGCCAACAGAGACTGTTAACAGAATCTTCAAAGCAACAGGAATCGTAAAATAATGATTCGGTAATCACTGGAAGTGTGAGGTGGACATATGAAGGAATTAGTAGAAGTAATTGCAAAATCGCTTGTTGACCTTCCGGATGAAGTTGTCGTAACTGAGACAGAGAATGAGAAGTCCATCGTTGTGGAGCTTCGTGTTGCTCAGTCGGATATGGGCAAAGTCATCGGCAAGCAGGGCCGTATTGCGAAAGCAATCCGTTCTGTTGTTAAAGCAGCAGCCTCAAAAGAAGACAAAAAAGTAATTGTTGAGATTATACAGTAATCCCGATTACGGACAGGACCGGTCAGATGATATCTGACCGGTTTTTTGTGGGAGTATAAGAATGAACTTAAAGCAAAGAATTCCAAAAGAATTTTATAAATTATTCCGTACGAAAAATATGGATGCATATATGCTGTTTCTGACAGCAATCTATGAAGAAAACAATGAACGGTATGCTTCGTTCGGACTGACAACCGAGGAATGCCGTGCGATCGTGGAAGAAACGATCCTTAAAATGAAGATACAGTGGCAGGAAGAGACAGAGGAGGGCTTCCTGGAAGAATCTGCACAGACTGCCGCTTTGGGTGATAGAGAAAATGAGTTATCCGATGCTTCCCCATCGGCAATCGTAAACCGGCTTGTAAGCTGGGGCTGGCTGATGAGTGACTATGATGAAAAGCAGAACCGCTACATCTTATCCTTCCCGGAATACAGCCAGCTTTTTGTGGAGCTTTTTGTAAAGCTGCAACAGGAAGATGATGGTATGGAGCGTGAAAGCATTCTGTCCATCTACAGTGCACTTTATACGTATCATATGGATACAGACCGTAACCGTGATATTTTAAAGACGGCACTCCATACCTCGAAAAGACTCGGGCAGATGCTTTCGAATATGCAGGATGGCATGCGTGTGTATTTTGAAAAATTAGCAGGGCAGAAGGATTTTATTGGAATCCAGAAGGTCTTAGTCGATGAGATCAATAACAATGACAGTAAAAAGTACGCGATCCTTACGACGACGGACAGCTTTTACCGTTATAAAGAAGCAGTTAAGGAGCTGATCAGCCAGATCTTAGAAGAGAGTGCAGACAATGAAGCAGTCAGTCGTCTGGTCTATGAGATCGAGCATGAGTTTAATATGATCGAACGCAAGTACAATAAGCTGATCGAACAGAAGGCTGTGTTTGCAAGACGCGCATTAGCACGTATCCACTATATCATGCAGGAGGGTGTTGGCGATGAAAATGGCATGCTTTCGCTGCTGCGTCTATTAGACGAGCGGGAGAACAGAGATGAGATCTTAGCAGACTTATCGAAGCGCATGGCATTGACTACACAGTTCCGTGTGATGAACGATCAGAGCCTGTATCAGAAGCGGACGATAGTGGAAAGCGAATTCCTTCCGGTGTCCCCGGAGGACACTGCGCATGGAACGGAAGAAGAACTTTCAGACTTTGTTCCAAGACCGCTTTATACGAAAAAGGAGATGGAAGCCTTTTTGCAGAAGAACACGCAGGATGGAAGCTTTGTTACGTCAGAGGATACGGTTTCTTCGATCGAGGACTTAGAGAAGCTGCTGTTCTTATGGCAGGAAGTGACCGATGACCGTCTGGGTGAGGATCTGATCGAGTTAGACGGAGAAATGCATGGAGCGCAGGGCTTTGCCTTTTCGAAGCTTGTAATAAAAGAAAGAGAGACAACCGATGTTTAGATATATGGAAGAACTGTCGCAGACAGAAGCGACGAATATCAAAAAGACCATACAGGATCTGTTCCGTCAGACCTGTATTTTACAGGTGAAAATGGATCCGGCAACGATGACACAGCGGGATAACCCAAGGTATCAGGTCTGTGTACGCCACCGGGATTTTCTTGCAGATTATTTTTCTGTCTTAGACTGTGAACTGATCCATGATCCGCAGGAACATATTTTCCGGATCGCAGGGTCTGGTGTACTCACGGAAAAGTTAAGCCTTACGACAACGAAGATCCTGTTGCTTTTACGCATCTTATACCGGGATAAGATCATGGGTGACGGATTACAGGCAACGGTCACGAATCTGCGTGAGATCCGTGAATACGGAAAAAATACGAATCTGTTAAACCGGCGTCTGACCGCGCAGGAGTGGCAGGAAGCAGTCGGACAGCTTAAGACACATCAGGTGATCGAGCTTCCGGGTGCGGTCGCAAATCTTGAGGATGAGACACCGATCTATATCTACAGTACCGTGAATATTTTCTGTTCTTCGGTTGAGATCGCAGAATTAGTCAGACGGTATACGGAAGAGGAAGCAGATGTGGAAATGACAAAGGAGGTTACCGGTGAAACAGGCGAAGAAGATTTTTACCAGAATGTGCCTCAATAACTGGGGTGGAATTACACATAAGGTATTAGAATTTAATGAATATGTGAATCTGTTCAGTGGGAAAAGTGGTTCCGGCAAATCGACCGTCATGGATGCCATTCAGGTCATTTTATACGGAAGCTTTTCTTCAAGCTTTTTGAATAAAGCAGCAGATGATGCGAAAAACAGACGAAATGTGTTTGGCTATCTGCGTGGAGAGCAGAAGGACGGTTCGGCAAACCGTGCCGGTCAGGACTTCTGTTCGAATATTGTCTTAGAGATCCTAGATACCGGAAGTGGGGAAAAGACCTGCGTCGGTATGGCATTTGAGGTGCGTAAGCACGATACCGAGATCAAGAAGTATATATACTTTAGTCATTCCGGCAGTATGCCGGTGCCGGAGTATCTGACGATGGATGGCTATCCGTATACGAATCAGGAGATCCGTGCACTTGTGGAGGAAAGACAGCGCAGTTCACATGGACGGCTTGGCGTGGAAGCGAACCGTATCTATCCGTCGAAGGAAGCGTATCTGAATACACTTTATGACGGGATCTTAGGCTATATCGATGGCACACGCTTTATGACGATGGAAAAAAGTGCGATCGCACTTAAGATGTCAAACGGAACCGGACAGTTTATCCGGGATTATATGTTCCCGAAAAATACCGGGGATACGATCGAGAAGATCAGCGAGCAGCTTGGTGCATACCGTGACATCAAAGAAAAGATCGAGGATACCAGAAAGCGGATCGAATTGTTGACGGATGTGAAGGAGAAAAATGCTGCCTTATACCGGACGAAGGAAGCAATGGCAAGAACTCAGGCACTGATCCGTTATATCGATGTGGCAGAATGTCAGGGCAGGATCGAAGCAGCGAGGGAAGATCAGGAGAAGATCCGTCAGGACTTAGAGCAGCTCGAAGAGCAGAAAAATACACTATTTACGGAATGGGATGAACTGGAGCAGGAACTGATCCGGGTATCGGCAGATCTTAAGTCGAGTGATCTTGGACAGAAGGAAAGCCAGCTTCATGAGTTAGAGAAACAGTATGCAATGCTTGCCTCCGATGAAAGACAGTGGCAGAAGGTGTTATCTGGCTTAAGACGCTGGGAAGAGGATTCCTTTGTCAGTGACTATGTCAGCAATCCGCTGCTTCAGCGGATCGGGCAATTTATCGAGGGCGAGGTGACAGAGGAGCAGTGCATACAGCTTCGTGACCGCATCGGAAGTGAACGGGAGAATATCGAAGCAGAGCTTGAGGATCTCTTAGATGAGAACCGCACGACGAAGAAGGAATTAGAGGAAGTGCGGGGACTCGTGGAGGATATGAAAAACGACCGTAAGCCATATCCGGATATGGTAAAAAAAGCGCGTGCAGCTTTAGAGCGTCGTCTCAGTGACATCTATGGACATACCGTCAAGGTTGCGGTCTTTGCCGATCTGTTTGATGTGAGAGAAGAAGAGTGGAAAAATGCGATCGAGGGACGGCTTGGAAGATTAAAGCTTTCTCTTGTAACAGAGCCACGTTATGCAGAAGATGCAGCAAAGGTATTCCGGGAGATGAAGCAGTTTGAAGAGGTAGAACTGATCCATACAAAGGCGGTCGGCGATGGAAATGTCCGTGTGGAAGAAAATACGCTGTACGAAGCGGTCGATACGGTCTTTCCTTATGTTGATACGTGCTTAAAGCATTATCTTGGACGGATTAAAAAATGCCATTCGATCGAAGAACTACAGCAAGTCAGGGATGGCGTCACACCGGACTGCTATTCTTACAGCAATTATATTTTTCGTCATCTGAGAAAACGGGATTATACGAGAAATGCATGCATCGGAAGCCGTGTATCGAAGGCGAAGCTTGCAGAATACGAAGAGGAACTGACAAAGCTTATGATCCGTTATCAGGAGCAGGAGGAGACGATTCGCGGACTGCGTGCGGTCCGTGAATTCGAAAGCCTTGGAAATGAGGATGCATACTATGTCCGTTTGTCGAAGGCTGGAAAGGAATTGGCAGAACTCACGGAACAAAAGAAAGAGCTGTCCGATGGAATCGAGCTTCTGCGCAAGGGACAGTATCTTGCATTAGAACAGCAGAAGAAGCAGTTAGAAGCGCAGATGAAGGAGAAAAAGGAAAAACAGCTTGCCCTCGAAAACAACAGAACGGAACAGACTGCACGCTTAAGCCGTGAAGAAGCCAATATCGCCAATTACAATACCCAGTTAAAGGATCTTTTAACCGGTTATGTTGCAAATGCAGCAATGGAAGAAGAAGCGCAGGAACTTTTAAAACAAAGCTCCGGTCAGTCTGTCAAAAACAGCATGAAGCGTCAGGCTGAAAAGCTTGTGAAAGAGGAAGAAACACAGACGGAAGCATTGCAGCAGTCGCGGAACAGCTTTAACCAGCAGTATCCGTCCCTCGGATTTCATGGAATGGAAAAATCGAACGCGTGTTATGAGGAACTGCTGTTGAAGTATCAGAGTGATTATGAATCTACTTACCTGAAGGAATTCGAAAAGCAGTGTGCATTTATCTATCAGAGTCTGCGGGAAAATGTGATCGCGACCATTCATGGAGACATCAACGCGGCGAGACGTCATACCGCTTCGATCAACCGTCTGTTACGGAAAACGAATTTCTCTGACAGTACCTATCAGATCAGGATCGAGCCGGCAGAAAATGAGAACGGACAGTTCTATGAGATGCTGACCGCACCGGAGCTTGACAGTAAGAACTTAAGCAATGACGGTTATGAGGGTCAGATCAGCTTCGGGGAGGATGACTTCTATCAAAAGTACGAGGCAAAGATCCAGCTTCTGACGGACAAGTTCATGCCGCTTAAGGATGCAGATGACAGACAAAGAGAGCAGAAGCAGAAGGAAATGGAGCAGTATGCGGACTATCGGAACTACCTGTCTTTCCGGATGTACGAGCAGGTAACGGATGAAGCAGGCAATGTGATCCGAGAGAACAGTGTCGATGAGATGGCAGGAAGAGATTCCGGTGGTGAAGGTCAGAATCCGAAGTACGTTGCCTTGCTTGCGGGCTTTGCCATGCTTTATATGCAGCAGAGCAACCGGGATTCGAAGATCAAGTTAGTGCTTTTAGATGAGGCATTTTCGAAGATGGATCAGGAACGAAGTGCAGTCTGCTTAAAGTATGCAAGACAGATGGAGCTTCAGATGATCGTCTGTGTGCCGGATGAACGTCTGCAGTCGCTGATACGGAATGTTGACTGTGTCTATGGGTTCAGACGTCATAAAAACCAGATCTCGATGATGCATATCGATAAGGGCAATTATCTCAAGCTGATGGAAGGCAGTGAGACGGAAGCGGATACAAAGTCTTAGCATTGTCTGGGAACGTGTCTTGTGGCATGTTCCGGGATTTGGTATAATGATGTGCAAAAGGCAGCGCAGAAATGGAGCTAGTGTGAAAAATAAGATTTTTCACACACAAGATTTGTGCTTGTGCACAAACTTGATATGTGCAGAAAGCAGCACAAGAATGGAGAGAAAATGGAAGATTTACTACAGGTAGGCGTTATCACCAGTACCCATGGGGTACGTGGCGAAGTCAAGGTTTTCCCGACCACCGATGACGCGAAGCGTTTTAAGAAGTTAAAACAGGTCATATTAGATACCGGAAAAGAAAATATGGAGCTTGAGATCACACAGGTGAAGTTTTTTAAAAACATGGTGATCTTAAAATTCCGTCAGTTCGATAATATCAATGACATCGAGCAGTACAAGGGAAAGCACCTTTATGTGACAAGGGAAAATGCGGTGAAGTTGAAAAAGAACGAGTACTTTATTGCGGATTTGATCGGGTTATCCGTGGAATCGGATGAAGGAGAAGCACTGGGTGAGATTACGGATGTGCTTCAGACCGGAGCCAATGATGTATATATAGTGCAAAAAGAGGGAGAACCGGAGTTAATGATACCGGCGATCAAGGACTGTATCTTAGAGGTAGATGTAGAAAACGGCAGTATGCGTGTACACCTGTTAGACGGACTGCGTGAAATGAATCAGAAGTAAGGTGGCAGATGGGATGAATTTTCATATTTTAACATTATTTCCGGAGATGGTAGAGCAGGGGCTTCATACGAGTATTATCGGACGGGCAGTGGAAAAGGGACTTTTATCTATCGAAGCCATTAATATCCGTGATTATACGTTAGATAAGCATAAGAAGGTAGACGATTACCCATATGGCGGTGGTGCAGGCATGGTGATGCAGGCACAGCCGGTCTATGATGCCTGGAAGTCAGTGGTAGACCGGATCGGATATAAGCCGCGCACGATCTATCTGACCCCGCAGGGACCAACCTTTACGCAGCCGATGGCAAAGAAGTATGCAAAAGAGGAAGATCTGATCCTGCTATGCGGGCATTATGAAGGCATCGATGAGCGTGTCTTAGAAGAAATCGTAACCGATTACGTTTCGATCGGGGACTATGTGCTGACCGGTGGAGAACTTGCAGCCATGGTGCTGACCGATGCAATCTCACGGATGGTGCCGGGCGTATTATCGAATCAGGAGTCCGGCTCGACGGAATCCTTTGAAGGGAATCTGTTAGAGTATCCGCAGTACAGCAGACCGGAAGAGTGGAATGGGAAAAAAGTACCTGCGATCTTACTGTCCGGCGACCATGCGAAGGTAGATGCATGGAGAAGGGAGCAGTCGATTTTACGGACGATCGAGCGGAGACCGGATCTGATGGAGCGGGCAGAGCTTACCGCAAAAGAAAAGAAGAAATACGGCGTTTAGTTCACGATGAGCGTTGCAAATGTTTGCGGAACATATTTTGTGTATTTTGTCAGTTATAAAATTTGAAAATATCTTTTGACACCCAAAGCCGATAAATGCAATCCGGTTATGGACAAAGTATCTCTGAAATGATAAAATGAAATCTGACAGATTCTGCCAGAGGCGGATCGTTAGGGAGGTACAGCGATGGCTGGCATATTAGACAGAATATTCGGCAGGGTGTATCAGTATGAGATGAAGCATGATGAGGCAGCAGAGCGGAATGCGAAGCGGACTGTGAAGCAGGAGAAGCGCGTCATGGTGCAGACAGCAGAAAAGACACCCGAGACGGATCGTACATATACACAGGTAAGTGCAAAAAAGGAGCAGACAGAGGTGGAAAAAGAAGATTTCTTATTGAAACAGATCGATGAATTCCGTGAGAAGGCAAAGCAGTTACAGGGACTTTTAGCATCCAAGGAGAGCAAGGTTGCAGAGTTACAGAGCATTGTCGATGAGAATGAGATCCGTGCGAAGCATTTAGAGAATATGGTGAATGAGCGGAAGGAAGCAGCAGAGGTACTGCTTACCGGTGTACATACCCAGATGGACGATATGATCGCCCAGGTAGAGACAAAGCTGAATGTCTTAGCAGAGAAGATTGAGAAGAATGTGAATGATACCACCGGACGTACGGCAGAGCAGACGGCTGAGATGAAGACAGCACTCGATGATGTATCGAAGCAGTTAGATGCCATGAAGCTAGAGCTGGCAGAGAAGATCCATAACGAGGATGTGAAGTGTTACCGGAATATGGCTTCTCTGATCGAAGAACTGACGGCGAAGTTAGAGGCGAATGATTCACTCGATCAGAAGCTTCATTCTGTGAAGAATTACGTGAAGTTCATGGCATGGTTTTTAGTTGTGGACTTTGTGGTCTTAGTTGCATTTATACTGTATAGCTTGGGAATATTTGGTTAGGAAAAACAGGCTTCGGAACAATGATAAGTTCCGGAGCTTTTTGCATTCTGAAAAATACAAGAAAATGTTTTGACAGTTCCCGATTATCGTGTAAAATATAAGTTATGATTTTGATAGAAAAGAAACAAAGGTGTATTTATGAAAGAAACAGTTGAGAACAAGAAAGTATGGGTCATTGGTCATAAGAACCCGGATACCGATTCGATCTGTGCAGCCATTGCATATGCGGACCTGAAGAATCAGACGGAGGGGAACCATTTCGAAGCAAAGCGTGCCGGTCAGATCAATGAAGAGACCAGATATGTACTGGATTATTTTCAGGTAGAAGAGCCGGAGTTTGTAAAGGATGCTGGAGCGCAGATCAAGGATATTGAATACAGAAGGACAGAGGGCGTCAGCAGCCATATTTCCATCAAGCGTGCATGGGAATTAATGAAGACCTTAGACGTTGTATCCCTGCCGATCACACGCCCGGATAATACCTTAGACGGAATGATCGTTACCGGCGATATTGCAAAGTCCTATATGGATGTGTTAGATAACGATATTTTAGCAACGGCAAGAACCCAGTTTAAGAATATCGTGGAGACCTTAAACGGTGTGATGGTAACCGGAAATGAACATGGTTACTTTATCCGTGGTAAGGTCGTGGTTGCAGCAGCCACCCCGGATGTGATGGAGGAATATATTGATGATGATGATGTGGTAATCCTCGGAGACCGTTATGAGTCACAGTTCTGTGCGGTAGAGATGAATGCGAGCTGTATCATTGTATGCTCGAATGCGAAGATCACCAAGACGATCATACAGCTTGCGAAGGAAAAGGACTGCATGATCATCAGTACGCCGTACGATACCTTTACGGTGGCGCGTCTGATCAACCAGAGTATGCCGATCAAGTATATTATGAAAAAAGAGAACCTGATCACATTTGAAGTAGACGATTATGTCGATGATGTCAAGGAAGTGATGTCGAAGGTCAGACACCGTGACTTCCCGGTCTTAACCGAAGATGGCTATTATGCAGGCATGATCTCAAGACGTAATCTGCTGAGTATGCAAAAGAAGCATCTCATTTTAGTCGACCATAATGAGAAGTCGCAGGCAGTCGATGGAATCGATGGTGCAGAGATCTTAGAGATCATCGATCATCACAGACTTGGAAGCTTAGAGACGATCTCACCGGTATTTTTCCGGAACCAGCCGCTTGGCTGTACGTCCACGATCATCTATCAGATGTATCGGGAAAAGGGTGTGGAGGTAACGCAAAAGATCGCAGGACTGCTGCTTGCAGCGATCATTTCCGATACACTGATGTTCCGGTCCCCGACCTGTACCGAAGTGGACAAGCAGGTGGCAGAGGAACTGGCACGTATTGCAGGCGAAGATATTGAGACACTGGCAAAGGCTATGTTTGAAGCCGGAAGTGATTTTAAAAATAAGACTAAGGAAGAACTGTTCTATCAGGACTTTAAGACCTTTCATGTCGATGAGTGTACCTTTGGTGTCGCACAGTTAAGTGCTATGAGCCAGCAGGAGTTAAGCCACGTAAAGCGTAAGCTGAATCCGTACTTAGAGACTGCCATGGGAGAACAGAAGTTAGATATGGTCTTTGTGCTTTTGACAGACATCTTAGCAGAGTCCTCAGAAGTGATCTATGCAGGAGATGAGGCAGAGGAGCTTTTAACAAGCTGCTATGGTGAGAAGAATGCAAAGGGCAAGATGATCTTAAAGGGTGTGGTATCGAGAAAGAAACAGCTCATACCGACACTGATCGCAGGAATTCAGCAGAAGAATGGGAAATAGGTGAATCATGGGAAAACAACAATGGAAGCCAGGCAATATGCTCTATCCCGTTCCGGCAGTTATGGTAAGCTGTGCGCGCACGGGAGAGAAGCCAAATATTATTACGGTAGCATGGGCAGGCACGATCTGTTCCGATCCGGTTATGCTTTCGATTTCGGTGCGGAAGGAACGCTATTCCCACGACATCATAGCAGAAAGCGGTGAATTTGTCGTAAACCTTGTAACAAAGGACTTAACATTTGCAACAGATTACTGCGGTGTCCGGTCGGGCAGGGATGTGGATAAGTTTGCAAAGATGCATCTGACTCCGGTTGCAGTAGATCATGTATCGGCACCTGCCATCGCAGAGAGTCCGGTCAATATTGCATGCAGGGTAAAAGAGATGAAGGAATTAGGCAGCCACGATCTGTTTCTTGCAGAAGTGGTCGGTGTGACGGTCGATGACCGCTATATGGACGCATCGGGCAAGTTCCACCTTAACAGCACAGGGCTTGTCAGCTATTCCCATGGGGAATACTTTTTACTGGGTGAAAAGCTTGGCAAGTTCGGATATTCGGTACAGAAGAAAAAGCCTAAGGACCGTACAAAGCAGAAGAAGATATCAGCCGGGAAAAGAAGATCGTAAAAGGTCTTAAAAAAGAGAGAGAGGCATGATATGTTGTGGAAGTGACATATCATGCCTTTTGAATTATTGGGAACTGTAGAGCACATTTACAATTCCTGGTAGAGTATAAATACTAACAAGAAAATTATGCACAAAAACTGCACTTTTGTACAGGAAAAGGTCGTGAAATGTCAATTTTGGGTCGTGAATTATACGGAATAAAATTGTAAAATAGGTGAGGAAGAATTATAATAAATAGAGCAGATGAAGCAGACAGATGATTGAGGTTAGGTACGTGGAATGAAAAGCATTTTCTTATTTTGCATCATGACAGTAGAGAAGTTATTATATTATCAGTTTTTACGAAAACGGATGATGCAGAAGTCACGCATATTACCTGTTATAGGAATAGGAATTATATGCATGATCCAGAGCCTTATTGCCTCCTTCGGATTCGGAGCGGGGGAACAGATTTTTGCAAAGATCATACTGAACTTTGTCTATATGTTATTATTCTTTGAAGCACCGGTGTCTCAGAAAGTGATATCAGCCATGGTGGAACCGATCGTATCCATTGCTTCGAACGGACTTGCATACGGAGTTTTTTATCTCAGTGTCAAAGAGAAGCCGGGTATGATATTAGTGGAGTCGAATGCGGCAGGCTGTATCATATCTGCAATCTATCTTATCAATGCAGGGACTATCTATTTTATCTTACGGAAGCTGAAGAACCGTTCCGGTTTTCTGCCGGTTTATCTGATTCATGCCATGATTACCATTGTGTTAATTGGAATTTTTATACTGTCCCAGCTTTTTAAAGTAGTATTAGAAGTGCCGATCAAGACGGGGGAACTGTTGTTAGAAATGATCTGTCTTGGAATTTTTCTGATGATCGTACTGATGTTTTATCTCTTTGAAAAGATCGGCAAGGTGGCACAGGAAAAGGCAGAACTTGAGATTACCAACCGGCAGTATAAGATGGAGATCAGGCATATTGAATCCGTCAGTGATTCGATCCGTGCACTGCGGACATGGAAGCATGACTATAAGCAGCATCTGTCTGTGATCCGGCAGCTGCTGCAGGAGGAAAATTACGAGGCATTGCGTGATTACTGTGAACAGATCGATCATACCGGACAGGGCATGGATGAACTGGTTACTACCGGTAATGCAGTGATTAATGCACTGGTATCAGATAAGCTCATGCATGCAAGATCACAGCACATTGATATTCAGTATGAGATTATTCTTTCCACTGCGCTCCAGATACCGGATATGGATCTGTGTATTATATTAGGGAATCTTTTAGACAATGCCATTGAGGCGTGTGCAAAGATCAAAGAGGAAGAGAAGCGACAGATTCAGATCACCATGAAGCCGAAGCGCAATATGTATTATATCCGTATTGCAAACAGTTCGGATGGTATCTATCATTTCAGTGGAAAACGGGAACTGTTATCGACGAAGACAGGTGAAGATCATGGGATCGGACTAAAGAGAATGGAACAGGTAGTAGAGTCGTATCATGGATTTTATTCCTATGAGGCAAAGGAGGATACCTTTGCTGTTACGGTGATTCTGCCATAATATCCTTGGAGGAAACATGGAAGCTTTTTGTATTGCGATCATTGAGGATCAAAGCAGCTACAGGCAGCAGCTGCATGATAAGATCCGTGGGTGGGCAGCAGCCTATCATGTAGAGACAAATATCTGTGAATTTGTAAACGGAGAGGTATTTTTCCGACTGCCGATCCATTACCATATTATTTTTATTGATATTGAATTAGATCAGGACATCAATGGTGTGGAGATAGCCAAGAAGCTGCGGAAGAACGGCTATCAGGGGGAGATTATTTTTACGACGAGCCACCGGGAATATATTTTAGAAGGATATGATGTGCATGCATACCAGTATCTGTTAAAGCCGATCGATCAGACGAAGCTTCTGCGTGCACTTGAAAATATCTACAGCAGATACAGCGCGGATTTTTATACGATTTTTAACCGGGGAAATGTGATCCGGCTAAAGTACCGGAATATTCTCTATATTACGAGTTCAAATCATAATGTGGATATTCATCTGAATGGGGTAGATAAGACCTATTCTCCCAAGATCAAGTTCAATACGATCGTGAAGTCTTTTCCGAAGAATTTTAAGCAGTGCCACCGGACAATTCTGGTGAATATGGATTATGTGAGTCATATCAGTAAGACAGAATTAAGCCTGCTCGATGGGACAGTGCTGCTGATCAGTGCAACGTATCTGTCGAATATCCAGCAGGCAATGATTCAGGCTTTAAGCGAATAAGTCTATTTTAACAGATAATCCATCAGACAGGCATAGACCTCGTCACTTTCCTTTTTCCAGTTCTGACAGATGGCTTCTGCCTGTTCCTTTGTCTTGACGGTGAGCGTCAGGTCAAGGCGGGAGACGCCCTTTTCCTTGATCTGGCACCGTGCAGCATAGGCACGGTCCACAGTCTTATAATAATCAGCAATGATCGAATTCTCATTTTTGATGGTCATCTTCTTATCTGCGAAGTAGGAGAGAACATCCTCCTCAATCGAGCTTGACACCTTATCCTGAAAGTACCGGAGTGTTTCGACACCGGCAGGCGTGATCGTATACTGTGTATTCTTGTGGGTGGATTCCATACGGATCAGCTCCGAATCGAGCAGATCGTGGAGTACACGCTGGATCGTAAAATAATCCGTGTATTCTTTTTCTAAGAAAAAATCGGAGATCTGTGTGTTGGTCAATGGAAAGTCCATCTTTTCAAGCATGTATAAAATAATCAGTTTATAAATGGTGTTTGGTTCTGCCATAATCTCACTGCCTTTCTAAAGATTCTAAGTGGAAGTCTTGTCACGATCATACTTCCCCTGCCACAAATTCTGTTCCTTCATGTTCTGATTGATCTGATTGAGTACCCGCTTCTTATCCGTGCTCCAGAGTGGTGCAACAAGCAGGGAACGTGGACCGTCCCCGGTGATCCGGTGGATCACGATATGCTCCGGAATGCGTGCGAGACACTGCGGGATAAAGTCACAGTATTCTTCTAGGGTAAAAAGCCGGAACGGATGTGCCTTGTAATAATTTGCAAGATCCGTACCGCGCAACACATGCAGAAGCTGAAGCTTGATGCCGTCGATCGGCAGATGGGAGACGGTATCAACCGAAGCAAGCATCATGTCGGTAGTTTCTCCCGGAAGTCCAAGGATCAGATGGACAATAACCGAAAGCCCTGCCTGATGCAGACGGTTTACGGTATCTAAAAAGCATGCATAAGAAAAACCGCTGCGGATGAATGCAGAGGTCTTTGGATGAATGGTCTGTAGTCCAAGCTCGATCCAGACCGGCTTGATCTCATTTAGTTCCACAAGCAGAGACAATACCTCCGGTGAGATACAGTCCGGACGTGTCGCGATTGAAAGTGCAACAATACCGGGCTGTTTGATCGCTTCTGTATACAGGCGGCGCAGATAGGAGACATCTGCATAGGTATTCGTATATGCCTGAAAGTATGCGATAAACTTCCGGCAGTTTGTCTTTGCCTGAATGCGTGATCTTGCCTCGGCGATCTGCATCGGAACAGAAGCAGAGCAGTCTGCGGCAAAGTCACCGGAGCCGCCGGCGGAACAGAAGATACAGCCGCGTGTATCTAAGGTTCCGTCACGGTTTGGGCAGGTCATGCCGCCGTTTAAAGACAGCCGGTAGACTTTTTCACCGAAGGTCTGCTTCAGATAATAATTCAAGGAGTAGTAACGTTTGTCATCCCATTGTCTGTACATGTATCTTCTCCGGTTCTGATCCTATTTTACGATGTGGGACTTTACCGCTTCGCTGACAACCTGTGCAACACGGGGATCAAATGCTTCCGGCATAATGAATTCATCGCTTAATTCCTCATCCGAAACAAGATCTGCGATCGCCTGTGCAGCAGCAAGCTTCATCTCTTCTGTAATCTGGGTTGCGCGTCCTTCTAAGGCACCCTTGAAGATACCAGGGAATGCAACGACATTATTGACCTGGTTCGGGAAGTCACTTCTTCCGGTTCCGACGATACGGGCTCCGGCAGCTTTTGCAACATCCGGCATGATCTCCGGAACAGGATTTGCCATGGCAAAGAGGATCGCATCCTGATTCATGGAAGCAACCATATCCGCAGTTACGATATTCGGAGCGGATACGCCAACGAAGATGTCAGCACCCTTTAAGGCATCTGCAAGTGTTCCCTTACGGTTCTCTAAATTGGTTACTTCGGTTATTTTCTTCTGCATCCAGTTCAGGTTCGGATAATCCTTGCCGATGATACCTTCACGGTCACACATCATCACATGCTTGAAGCCATAGGTGAGTAACAGTCTTGTGATCGCAACTCCGGCAGATCCGGCACCGTTTACGACAACCTGACAGTCCTCCTTTTTCTTGCCGGTCACCTTTAACCCATTGATGATTCCTGCAAGTACAACGATAGCAGTACCGTGCTGGTCATCATGGAAGACCGGGATATCTAACATCTCTTTTAAACGTTCCTCGATCTCAAAACATCTTGGTGCGGAAATATCCTCGAGGTTGATACCGCCAAAGGCAGGAGCAATGTTTTTCACGGTTGCAATGATCTCTTCGGTATCCTGCGTGTCTAAGCAGATCGGTACAGCGTTGACATTGCCGAATTCCTTGAACAGGACACATTTTCCTTCCATAACCGGCATGGCAGCATATGGTCCGATGTTGCCAAGTCCAAGTACCGCGCTTCCGTCAGAAACAACAGCGACGGTATTTGCTTTCATGGTATAGTTGTAAGCTTCTTCTTTATTTTCAGCGATAATTCTGCACGGAGCAGCAACACCCGGTGTATATGCGATCGAGAGGTCTTCTCTGGACTTTACCGGTGACTTTGCGATTGTCTCTAACTTGCCGTTCCATTCTCTGTGCATTTTTATAGCTTTTTCGTTTGTATCCATTTTGCTCTCCTTTAAAATAAGTAGTCTTTTTGTAATCATAGCATTAAAAAAAGTACAAATCAAGGAAAATAGGACTTCCTATTTTAAAATGAGTAGTGTATAATATTAATCAGCAAATCTAAGGAATCAGTTACCGTGATTCGACTCGCAAGATATTATCTGATAAAATCCCAGAGAATGATGATCAATTATATAAGCAATGAGAGAAAAGGAGCAGGAATCAATGAGAGAAAAGTATGAAAGTCTTTCTGTTACCGTTTTACGGGATATAGCAAAAACCAGAGGAATCAAGCATACTTCGACGATGAAGAAGGCAGAGCTGGTAGAGGCGATGCTTGCAGAGGATGCTAAGACTGCATCTGTACCGCAGGAAGAAGCAAAGGTACAGGAAGAAAAAACAGAGAAGGGACATCCCACACAAAAGAATGCGAACGAGGAACATACAAGAGAGCATAAGGAAAAATACGAAGACCGTAAGGAACTTGACAGTGGACAGACCGCAAACGGTATTCTTGAGGTCATGCCGGATGGTTATGGATTTATCCGTTCGGAGAATTATCTGCCGGGGGAGAATGACGTATATGTATCTCCGTCACAGATCAGGAAGTTCAATTTAAAGACCGGGGATATTATCAGTGGAAATACCAGGGTAAAGACCCAGTCTGAAAAGTTCTCTGCATTGCTCTATGTAACAAGTGTCAATGGTTATCATCCGTCTGAGGCAGCACGCCGTAAGAACTTTGAGGATCTGACACCGATCTTCCCGAACCAGAGAATCCGCTTAGAGAATGGAAGTGGTAATATGGCAATGCGTATCATGGATATCGTATCACCGGTCGGAAAGGGACAGCGAGGCATGATCGTTTCTCCACCGAAGGCAGGTAAGACGACACTGCTTAAGGAAGTTGCAAAGTCTGTTACGAAAAACGATCCGCAGATGCATCTGATCATTCTTCTGATCGATGAGCGTCCGGAGGAGGTAACGGATATCAAGGAGGCGATCGAAGGTGAGAATGTCGAGGTCATCTATTCGACCTTTGATGAACTGCCAGAGCACCATAAGCGGGTATCGGAGATGGTGATCGAGCGTGCCAAGCGGTTAGTAGAGCATAAGCAGGATGTCACGATCCTCTTAGACAGTATCACACGTCTTGCAAGGGCGTATAACCTGACCGTTCCACCAAGCGGACGTACCTTATCGGGTGGTCTTGATCCTGCGGCACTGCATATGCCGAAGCGGTTCTTTGGTGCAGCCAGAAATATGAGAGAGGGTGGAAGCCTTACGATCCTTGCAACTGCACTCGTGGATACCGGAAGCAAGATGGACGATGTCGTTTACGAGGAGTTCAAGGGTACCGGTAACATGGAGCTTGTACTTGACAGAAAGCTGTCAGAGAAGCGTGTATTCCCTGCAATCGATATTGTAAAGTCCGGTACAAGACGGGAGGATCTGCTCTTAGATACCGAGGAGCAGGAGGCAGTGATGATCATGCGAAAAGCGATCAACGGCATGAAGACAGACGAAGCGGTAGAGAGTATCTTAAAACTGTTTGTGCGGACGAAAAACAACCGGGATTTCTGCCAGCTTGTAAAAAAGACAAAAATTATTTAAAAATGCTTGCATAACATATCACCCTATGTTACAATGAATAAGCTGTTTATTCGGAAACTAAACAGTGACGTGTTTAATTAGAAAACATGCGAGATGACCATATAGAGAGGTGAAAGAAATGAGAGAAGGAATCCATCCAGATTATTATCAGGCAACTGTAACCTGCAACTGCGGTAACACATTCGTAACAGGATCTACAAAGGAAGATATCCACGTTGAAATCTGTTCTAAGTGCCATCCGTTCTATACAGGACAGCAGAAAGCAAATCAGGCTCGTGGACGTATTGAGCAGTTCAATAAGAAATACGGCATGAAATAAGAATCACACATGTGACTGAAGACAAGGTTGAGGTTAATTTAATCTCAACCTTTTTTTAGAGAAAGAGGTCGCAAATGAGGTATTCAGGAATTGGTGGACAGGCTGTTATGGAAGGCGTAATGATGAAGAACAAGGATCGTTATGCAGTTGCTGTCCGTAAGCCGGATCAGGAGATCGTAGTCGAAGTGAAGGACTACACCGGCATTATTAAGAATGAAAAGATAAAAAATATCCCGATCTTACGCGGGGTACTCAATTTTATAGATTCGCTTGTATTAGGAATATCGACACTGACGTATTCCGCATCCTTTTTTGAAGAAGAGGAGAGCGAAAAGAAAAAGCAGTTAGACGAGAAGCAGAAGAAGAAAAAGGAAAATGCAGAGATGGGCATAACCGTGGCATTGTCCTTTGTGCTTGCCATTGCAATCTTTATGATACTTCCGTACTATCTGTCGTTATTTTTCCAGAAGTACATAGCATCACCGACACTGCTTGCACTGATCGAGGGTGTGATCCGTATGGTGATCTTTGTGGCATATATCCTTCTGATCTCACGGATGGAGGATATCCAGAGGACCTTCATGTATCATGGAGCGGAGCATAAGTGTATCAACTGTATTGAGCATGGAATGGAACTGAACGTAGAGAATGTACGGAAAAGCTCGCGACAGCACAAACGCTGCGGAACAAGCTTTCTGCTTTATGTACTCGTGTTAAGCATTCTGTTTTTTGCGTTTATCCGTGTTGACAACAGAATTTTACGTCTACTGCTCCGGGTGGTTTTAATTCCTGTGATCGCAGGTGTTTCCTATGAATTCATCCGTCTGGCAGGACGCAGTGAGAATAAGCTTGTCACAGCACTGAGTAAACCGGGACTGTGGTTACAGAAGCTGACAACGAAGGAACCGGATGATTCAATGATCGAGGTTGGCATTGCTTCCGTAGAGGCGGTGTTTGACTGGAGAAGTTTTCAAAAGGATGTGGAGGATCAATGACCTATCGCGAAGCAATCGAATATGGAACGGATATTCTCTCCGGTGCAGGAATTGACAATCCGGACTTGGATGCATGGTATCTGCTGCAGATGGTCTGCCGGATTGAACGAAGCTATTATTATCTGCACGAAGAGGATGAGATCACAGCGGAAGAACAGGGCGAATATACGATCGCAGTCAAAAAGAGAGCCGAGCATATCCCATTGCAGTATATTATCGGAGAACAGGAATTCATGGGGCTGACCTTCAAGGTGAATTCCAATGTCCTGATTCCGAGACAGGATACCGAGACATTAGTGGAAGAAGCATTAAAGCTGGTATGTTCCGGCATGCAGGTGCTTGATCTGTGTACCGGTTCCGGCTGTATTCTGATCAGTATCCTGAAAAATACGGTCGGTGTTACCGGTGTTGGTTCGGATGTTTCGAAGCAGGCACTGCTGGTCGCAAAGGAGAATGCCAAGCTGCATGAGGTGGATGCGGAATGGATTCGCAGTGATCTGTATGACAATATACCGGGGCGGTACGATCTGATCGTATCGAATCCACCGTACATACCGACGGCAGTGATCGCCGGTCTGATGCCGGAGGTACGTGATTTTGAGCCGTTTGATGCATTAGATGGCCATGCGGACGGACTTTATTTTTACCGCCGGATCATCGCACAGAGCCCGGATCATTTGAAGCCGGAAGGGTATCTGTATGTAGAGATCGGCTACGATCAGGGAGAAGTAGTCTCAGAACTGATGGAGAAGTCCGGTTTTACGGATATTGCAGTCGTAAAGGACTTAGCAGGACTTGATCGTGTGGTTAAGGGACGGTTAAAGCCGGCCAGAGAAGAAGTTATAGAGTAAGAAAAGTTACGCCTATGGGCGTTTGTGGAGGAAACTATGTTTGATAAATTAGAGGATCTGTTGATTCGTTTTGAAGAACTGATGAGTTCATTAAGCGAGCCGGATGTTGCAAATGATCCGGAGCGTTTTCGTAAGCTGATGAAGGAGCAGAGTGATCTGACCCCGATCGTTGAGGCATATAAGGAATACAAGCAGTGTAAGCAGAACATTGAGGATTCTCTTGCCATGTTAGAGGAAGAGACAGATGAGGAACTCAAGGAGCTTGCAAAGGAAGAATTAAATGACTCTAAGGCAAGAGTAGAGGAATTAGAGAATAAGCTTAAGATCCTTCTGCTTCCGAAGGATCCGAATGATGAGAAAAATGTTATCGTCGAGATCCGTGCAGGTGCGGGTGGAGACGAGGCAGCATTATTTGCGGCTGAGATCTATCGTATGTATGTTCATTATGTAGAGAGCAGACGCTGGAAGGTTGAGCTGATGGAATGTGAAGAGATCGGCATCGGCGGTATGAAGAGTGTGACCTTTATGATCACAGGTCAGGGTGCCTATTCCGTCATGAAGTATGAATCCGGTGTACACCGTGTACAGCGTATCCCGGCAACCGAGTCCGGTGGACGTATCCATACTTCTACGATCACGGTAGCAGTTATGCCGGAGGCAGAAGAGGTCGATGTCCAGATCGATGAAAAGGATGTCCGTATCGATGTTATGAGAGCATCCGGTAACGGTGGCCAGTGTGTCAATACCACGGACTCCGCAGTACGTCTAACCCATTACCCGACCGGTATTGTTATCTACAGCCAGACCGAGAAGTCACAGCTTCAGAACAAGGACAAGGCATTTGCACTCCTTCGTGCAAAGCTGTATGACATCGAGTGCCAGAAAGCACATGATGCAGAAGCAGAGGCAAGAAGAAGCCAGATCGGAACCGGTGACCGTTCCGAGAAGATCCGTACCTACAACTTCCCGCAGGGACGTGTAACAGATCACAGAATCAATCTGACACTTTATAAGCTTGATAAGATCATGAATGGAGACATCCAGGAGATCATCGACGCACTGATCGCGGCAGACCAGGCGATGAAGTTAAGCCGCATGAGCGAAGAAGGCTAGAAGCCTTGATTTTACTGGGGTTCTTTGAATTATACAGTTGACAGAAAAACAATAATTTTATGAAAAAGACGGACTTTGACATATGTCATCGCCCGTCTTTTCTTATTTTGGGTTTCTTTGATGCACTGTACATCCCTATTTAGGTGGCTTTGATGCATGTATAGCCCTATCTATAAAAGTGGGGGTATTAACTAATTGATATGGAAAAAGAAAAGTTAATGTGCTACCATCATTATGGAGGTAGTTCGCTATGATACATGATTATGGATATGAACAGGCAATACCATACAAATTTATAAAATATAAAAAACAGGATAAAGTTGAATTCACAGAAGAGATAAAATCTGAGTTAGACAATTACTATAGGGATATAAGAAAACTGACAGAGTCTAATTATCAAATTGATGAAAAAGCAGATATCAAGAAGCTTTCTAAAGATTTAGGTGGAAAGTATAAGTCAATCAGAACAAAATTTATTATTCCATTTACTGGAAAAGAAAGCTACTCAAGTCAGGAATTGGATTTTCTTTTTGTGTGTTGCTATGAGCTCTATTTGAAATTCAATCTTAATCAAACTGAAATGAACAAGATATGGGGAATTAACGGCGATAAGCTCGACAGATTGGACTGGTATCCGCATAGAAGTTTTTCTGCATATCATTCAGTCTGCGATAAAACATTGAAGCCTTATGATACTGATTCGTTAGGTGCAAAAATTGCTAAATGTATTAATCGAAAAGTTCAAGCTAGATATGCGAGTGGAGCATTTACAGGAATAACAAATGATTTGGATTTATTTGCCAATGTTTCTGTCGATAGGAATAAATGTTTCTTACTTACAAGTCCATTACAGTTCCCTGATGATGATGTCACAAGCATACAAAGAGCAAATTATTCGTTGGCGAGAATGCTATTTGCATCAGGCGGACATTTATTTGATACGGAAAAGTACGTTGACACTGGTTGTATTGTAGATAAAATAGGTGAAGTGCTCGAGATGAAAATTGACTGGGATAATAATATGATGTACGAATATCTCAGAAATATATTAAATAGTGGTAATGATATTTCACAGTATGCCATAGAAGAAATGCAGTCTGATTTGGAAAGATATTTGTTTAGGTATCAGTTCTGTCAGGAAACAATTGATATCTATAATTATCATGCTGATACTGGATATTTTCCACCAAATATAGAGTATTATAGCAAGAAGAAATCTGCATATTCATAAACGTGGTATAGTGGATGAAGAATACTTTATTCAGGCTCAGGGCAATGAATACAATTTTGCAATAGGTGATATTGCATATATAAGAAGTGAGTATTATCTGAATGCAACCGCTTATTTAGAGTGCTTGATATGCAAGCTGTGTGATACAGAAGGTATTGGTATATGTGGGGAAAATGATACACTGGAAATTATAAATTGAGATATTCATAAAATTGAAAGTATATTTGTTGTATCTGTATACTAATTGTGAATTTCAAAGTTTTGTTAAAATTTTGAAGTGTAGCAACTGCTTGGATGTATTTGTTTTGTGCCCTATTACAAAGAGGCACACCTTCCGAGCCCTCTTATGGCATGGAGGCATTTGTTCCGAGCCTATAATCAAAGAGGCATTCGTTCCGTGAGGGCGATCAGGCGAAGAAGCTTGCGAATATGAATGAGAACTAGAATGCGATAGGAATTGAATAGAATTGGAAAAACGGCCTTCTGACAGAGTCAGAAGACCATTTTTTTTGGCTTGCGCGTCATAGGAACACGCTAACGAATTCTCTGTAGATATTTGCGTTATGAATATGTATAAGAAAAAATAGCTATAAAAATAGGTTGTTTTCATTCTATAATTTACATATAATATAAATGAAAGAGAGGTGTAGATTATGACAGTAGATACAAACACAATGATTTCTATAACAGAAGCTAATCAGAATTTTTCAAAGGTAGCCAGAGTTGTTGACGAACATGGCACAGCAGTTATCCTAAAAAATAACGTACCAAGATATCTTGTAATTGACTTTAGTAAAGCGGAGCAGGAGAAAATTGCATCTCCAGAGGATGTATTTGCTATATCGGAGCGTCTTATTAAGCAGAATATGGAGGCTTATGAGGTGCTTGCAAAATAATTTCCCGTACCATCTTAAGAAACAGATCTGTTGCCCGGCTGAACAAATTCTTTCGTTTCCACACGAGGTGGTACTGAACATTTAGTTTTGGTTTTAGTGGACGAAAGACAATATCACTATCTAAGTTCAGTGGTAAGAAATTTCTGGTGGTCAAAAAGTACCACATATCATTTTTACAAAAATCGATGGACTACCGTAAACAACATTGTAGGTTGCGGTTATGTTCAAATGGTCAATGTCGGTCTGCGCCCAGTCGGCGATATTCTGCTGTAAGCCAATCCGCCGGTGGAGGATCAGTGGCATCTGTAATAAGTATTCTTTCCGGATCACAGGAAGATCCGTGAAAGGAGATTTTTTTATAAATCATATTATCATTCCTGTAGACTATGATAAACGATAGCTTATATATATTTGCTATCGAAAATCATCATGCATATAATCAGAGAAGAGAAAATGGACAAGAAGGTGTTAGTGGTGAAAAAATCAGAAGTTACAACTGCAAAAATGGATATGCTGCACGGCACGCTCTGGGATAAAATTATCCGGTATGCACTGCCTGTAGCCGCAACCGGAATCTTAGAGCAGCTTTTTAATGCATCCGATATTGCAATCGTAGGAAACTTCGCAGAAGATGCAAAAACCATTGCAGTGGCAGCGGTCGGGGCAAACACGTGGGACTTATCCTGAATTTTTTTATTGGAATCACACTTAGTGCCAATGTTGTGATCGCAAATGCGGTTAGAAGAAAGGATGAACGCGCAATACATAAGGCGGTACATACATCGGTTATCATGGCGGTTGTGGGTGGACTACTGGTCACGGTGTTAGGAGAGCTGTTGATCGGAGGTCTGCTTGCAATGCTAAATATACCGGAAGAAGTACTTCCATATGCACTGCTGTATATCCGGATATATCTGCTTGGTATGCCGGTGATCTTACTCTATAATTTTGAAGCGGCGATCTTCCGGAGCATTGGAGAAACGAAGATACCATTGCAGGCGTTGGCAGTATCCGGAGTGTTAAATGTTCTGCTGAATCTGTTTTTTGTGATCGTCTTAAAAATGACCGTCAACGGAGTGGCGATCGCAACGGTGTTATCGAATCTCGTCAGTTCCATGCTGCTGTTACATAAGCTGCTTCGGACAAAACAGGTGATCCGTATCAAAAGGCAGGAGCTGCAGTTTGACGGAAAGATCTTTGGTTCCATTATAAGGATTGGTCTTCCTGCAGGAATCTAGAGTGCGGTATTTGCAGTTGCTAACATCGTGATACAGGCAGCGATCAACAGCCTTGGAACGATCGTGATCGCAGCATCGAGTGCAGCCTTTAATATCGAAATCTTTGCATATGATGTGTTGAATGCCTTTAGCCAGGCATGTACGACATTTACGGGACAAAACTATGGGGCAGGGCAGTTGGGACGATGCAGGAAGGTACTTACAATCTGCATCTTAGAGGATGCGGCTGCGACTGCAACCACGATTCTGCTCGTACTGGTGTCCGGAAAAGTCCTGCTTTCGGTTTTTACCGCTGATCCACAGGTCGTGGATATTGGATACCTGAGACTTCTTATGGTATTTTCGGCATATACGTTCAGTATGCTGTATGAAAATATGTCCGGCTATCTGCGTGGATTTGGAATTTCACTGATTCCGGCGGTGCTTACTACGATTGGTGTCTGTGGCGTGCGGATTATATGGATCTACACCGTATTTCCGGCACACCGGACATTCCGCACGATTATGACGGCATATCCGGTCAGTCTGTCGATCACGGCATTACTGATATTTTTTGCACTAATGTTTTACCGTCCATCACATCATAGAAGGATACAAGAAGGAGGAAGCAAGAATGAATACAGAAAAGAAGATCGTATTAAATAACGGAGTAAGGATGCCGGCAATCGGATACGGAGTATTTCGTATGACAGATCCGTTTGCATGTGAAAATGCAGTAGTTCAGGCGATTGAAGCGGGGTATCGCCTGATTGATACGGCTGCCGCATATGAGAATGAAGTGATATGCTGTGAACTGTAGATGTCAGATATCCTCGCAAATGTTGTTAACTTAGCGGGTTTCTACATCTGCTAATACACAACATAGGCGGCTGGCTCATTTGTGGTGAATGAAAGTGCAGATGTTGTAGAAAAGAAGGTGATGAT
>CACZPJ010000091.1 GCA_902782995.1 uncultured Lachnospiraceae bacterium
ATTTACGGATAATGCGCCGTTTTTCGATGGACGTGCCAGTATATAAGCACCATTTTTTTCATCCGTCCTGTCTTTGCCGTCATCCTTTGCATGATCTTGTCCAGACTTTACTTCTGTCTGCTGTGTCGCTTTCTTTGTATTCATCTCGGCAGTTTTTTTCTGTGTCTCTGTTCCTCTCTCAGCTTCTGTATTCTCTATCCTGCCCCCGGCATCTCCCGACTTTTGCTGCATTTCTGTATTCTGTATTTTCCCGGTCTCCTGTAACGCCATTGATTCCTGTCCGGCATCCTTCCCATCGCAGGCTGCAAGTACCAGACAGCCCGTACAGATACCAAGGATCATAATTATTTTTTTAATCTGAATGAATATCCTGTTCACACTGCTCCCCATTTCTATGCAAAACATAGCATGATCATCTTATCTGATTCACTGTTTTTTACTTCTCCTCTTCCGGATACTTGAAGCCCCATACTGCACGGAAGTCCGTCATCATATCCATAACATCCTTCGTATAATCCAGATGCATCACTTCCGTGTCCCCGGAAATCGCACGTTCCATATCTGCAAGCTCATAGGCGAGTGCATCGGCGTTCTCTCCCTCGCGGATCACTTCTGTTTCCCCGGAATCGGTGTATGTGATCGTTGCTTCCCAGGCTCTTGGATACTCCATGATCTCGATGTAGCCCTTTTCGCAGGAGATCATTCCACGTTTTGGCTGCTTCGAATGCAGGGAAAGCATAACAGAAGCCATCTGTCCCTCTTCATTCATCAGCAGTAAGCCTGCCTGCTCATCAACTCCGGTCGGGGCTGGTTTTACCTGAGACAATAACTGATCCGGCTTCCCATCCATAAACCAGCGGATAAACGAGAGTGCGTAGACACCGATATCAAGCATCGCACCGCCTGCCAGATTCCGGTTAAAGAAACGGTTTTTCATATCGTATTCCTTGAAGCTTCCAAAATTCATTGTGATCAGATTGACTTTTCCAAGCTTTCCCGAATCTAAGATTTCCCTTAACTTCTTATAAACCGGCATATGATAAATGGTCATTGCCTCTCCGATCACAATCCCTTTTTCATCTGCTAACGCAACCGCCTCATCTAATTCCGCACTGTTTAATGTAATCGACTTTTCAACGAGAATATGTTTTCCGTTTGCAATCGCCTTTTTCATAAACTCGATGTGTGTATTATGCGGTGTTGTAATGTAGATCACATCAACCTCCGGATCAGTAAATACATCGTTCATCTCATCGTATACTTTTCCGATCTGATACTTTTTGGCAAAATCGACTGCCTTCTGATGTGTCCGGTTTGCAACGGCATAAATATTTTTTCCGTTCTTCTGAAGTGCCTGTGCCATTTCGTTTGCGATCACTCCGGTTCCTAATACTGCCCATTTCATCTCCTGCGTTCTTCTTTCCTCCTGATTCTGTCAATTTTCATCCATCTTATGATGTCTAATATCCTTTTACCTTAATCTTAGAAGATAGCCCCTTCGCTTTCAAGAGTTTTTTGTAGGATGTAAGCTTCTTCTTCGGCACACGGATCGTTGTGGTCTTCAAAACTCCCTTATATGCATTCTTTGCAACAGTCTTTGTGGTCATTTTGTCAGACTTGATCGTAATTGTTTTTAATTTCTTACATCCCGTAAAAGCATTTGCTCCTATCTTTGTCGTTTTAACTGGAAGTGTAATACCGGTAAGGGAGGTACATCCGTTAAATGCATTTGCTTCCACACTCACCACGTTTTTACCCAATACCACTGTTT
Organism: uncultured Lachnospiraceae bacterium; assembly: GCA_902782995.1. Taxonomy (GTDB): domain Bacteria; phylum Bacillota; class Clostridia; order Lachnospirales; family Lachnospiraceae; genus Roseburia_C. The sequence continues at coordinate 1,772 of CACZPJ010000091.1, forward strand.
TTAACTTCGTTGCACCTCCAAAAGCATATTTTCCGATCGTCTTTACATTACTTCCAACGGTGATCTTTGTTATGGTCTTATTTTTCTTGAATGCACTATCTTCAATCTTTGTAACCTTATATGTAACTTTATTGATCTTTATCGTAGCTGGAATTGTAACCGTTTTTACTTTTTTTGAAACAGGCTCTTTGAAGCTTACTTCCTTTTTCTTTGTATCCGTCACCTTATACTTACCGGACTTCTTATCATCTGTCCTTACCTCTCCCTTTTTCGGGGACTTAGGCTTTGTGACTTTTTTCTTTGGTATAGCTTCTGTCTTTTTCTTGCCACAGTTCTTGCAGGCATATGTCTTTACACCTTCTGCTTTTTCCGTAGCTTTCTTTGTAATCTTTCCCTGATCCCAGCTATGTCCGGTTGCAGCAATTTTCTTTGTTTCGATGACTACACCGCACGTTGTACACCGGTAGGTAATGGAACCCGTTTTTTCACAGGCTGGTTCCACTCTGCTTCCACGATCCTTCACATGGGCTGTTTTTGCAATGATCTTCTGATCCTTTGCAGCATCACAGGCACTGCAATGGATTGATTTTTTTCCTTCCCTTGTACAGGTTGGTGCAACATCTTCTGTATAATTGTTCTCCCACAGATGCTCAATCTTACCACCATCTGCATAATAAAGAATTCCATCCTGACAAAGCTTTTTATCATAGGTACTCCAGTCATCTTCTACGATAAATCCAAGTTTCGACTGGCAGCTTGGATCTGCACTTTCCGGCAGGTTTGCAAGCGGTGTTCCTCTCAAAACAGATGGACAACTTACCGTATTACTCCACACATCCGGGTCAAGTGTCTCGTATATCTTAAGACGGATCTGCCAGATCATATCCTCCATTGTATGTTTCACGGTTAATCCACTATATCTATCCGCTCTCTTTTGTTGATAGATATCTCCATAAATTCCCGCAATGTTATTCAACTCCATACTACCGGTTTTTTCCAGATAGATCGAATTGCCATACATATATAATGTACCGATATTAGAAATTTTCCCTTTTATCAATAACGAGGAACCACCGTATACATTCTCCCAGTATAGATTACCATTCTCTTCTGTAATTGATTTGTTCTGATCCAGATAGAGCGATTTTAGTCCATCTATATTGCCAGCAAGCGTCACCTGATATCCACAGATAAGCTCTACCCCTTCCGCTGTCAGATCCCCACCGGAAAACGTCATTCCTTCGAGAATCAGCTTGTAGTTATTGCCCTTCAAGCTCATCTTTTTGGACAGCAGCTTTGTATTCAGTGCCAGAACCGTATCTGACCGCAGAGAAATATCCGCTGCTTCTAACAACAGGGCATAATTCTGACCTTCCTTATTACAGATCCTGACCGCAGAAAGTGTGGCTGCTCCCGGAAGTGCATCAAGTACCACATCCCGTTCCAGCATGATCTGCAAATATCCGCTTTTGTCTTCTATTGCCTGATTCAGGTCTGTGATATTCCTGAATGTTCCCAGTTCCTCTGATAGCTGTGTATACTGTCCATCTGAATACAAGACTGCTGTCATGCACTCAGTTTCCTCGTAGACAGGATATAAAATGACCTCACCTGCCGCACTTTTTATATATTTTGATCCTGCTTGATATACCGTTCCTGTACCGTCTTCCGTCTCTGACCATCCGATAAAGCTCTTATTCCCAAGATTCTGAACCGGACATTCCGGCAGGGAAAGAAACGCTCCCTTTTGCAGTGAAACACTGTAGCTGTCTGTCCCTAGTGCAAAGGTAACCATTCCGGCTGCATCCTCTAATGTAACGGATATATCCGTAGCTCCTGAACTGATCTTAATATTTTTCCGGTAGGTTTTGTCTCCAACTGTAATATTGGCTGCATAAGTTCCGTTCGATAACGGCTCCGTTGTGACTGATGTTCTTCCATTCAGATCCGCTGTAAAAGAAGTATTCCACTCATTCATAACAAGATCATTATAAGCTTCTCCAAGCGGTGATATTTTCTGATTCCGGTAGCTAAATCCGAGCTGTCCATGTGGATAACAGGTTGCATGAAAGCCCTCTGTGCTCTTATGCGCATAAAAAGCAGTTAAAATATAATACGCATAATCGTAGGCAAATTCCTCTTCTGCCTTGGAAAGAAATCCTGCCGTCATATATCCCGGATTGTCCTCTCCATAATTTCCAATATCATCCCCATTCTCTGAATATGGATGATTCAGCCAGTAGCAGAATTCCGTTACCCATGTTTTTTCTCCAACAGCTTCTGTCTCATCTAACATCTCCCACACTTCCTGCGGTGTTGTACAATATCCGAACCAGCTTGAGAACTGGGAACCAAACAGCCGGATAAGCACCTTTTTACCCGGATATGTCTCCGCTTTCCCCAAAGCCTCTAAAATCTTCATATTATAATCATAATGTCCTTCTGCATCTAACGTATATCCCTTAAAAACTGCATCGTTATAATATAGGGTGAGTAAATCTGAGGTATAACCACAATCCGGTGTTATCGTACTATCCCAGGCTGCCTGTGCCGTTTCTGCCCATTCTGCAATCAGCTTTGCCGTTTCCTCTGCAGGCGTAAGCTCCATTTCCTTCAGATAGCTGACTAAAGCTGCAAGCTTCTCATTATTGGTTCCATTTGCAACACCTTTTTCCTCTAAAACCGAAGCAATCGTTTCCTTTGATATACCTGTTCCGTCACTGCCGTATATAAGTTTAAAGAAATCCGTACTGTAAAATGCTTCGTTTACAACAGCCCACACCTTTACCACACCGGCATATTCCGTTACTTCTTCCCGGATATGATCCTTGATCATCTGATTGAAGCCTTCCGGTGTATAACTGTCAGACAGTACATATGCAACAACGGAATCATACATCGTCGTACTGGCAGAATTGTAACGCATACTTCCGAATGCAGGGTATATAATCGGCTGTGCAACCCTTGTGACTCCATTTTCTTCCATTAACGTTGTGCCATCCTTTAAATATGTTGTATTTCCGGAAGACGATGTCTCAAAATTATATTCTCCCTGATGGGATGGGTCATAGCTTTCCCATCCAAATGCATCATATTCAATGATCACATTCCCCTGTAACGGATACTCTTGATTTTCCCAGTAGGTCAGCTTTCCATCATCATTAAGCATTACTCCATTATTTCCACGTCCAAACAGATAATCATAATCTGATAATTTCAGATCCACACGATCTGCCTTTACTGCATTTCCATTCTCATCCACAAAATGTAGCTGCGGTGTCTGCTTTCTGTTACGTTCAATCATAGCCAGTGCCTGCTGATACCACGCACTGTTTCGATGTCTCCAGGCAAAATTATAAGTATCATTTTTCTCGTCTAATTCGCCCTGTGTCATATTTTCCCTTGTATCATCAAACTCGATGGATACCGCCTGACCGTCCTTCACCAGTCTTGTTGCATTACATTCCTGATCAAACGTAACATTTCCGGTGTCCTTACACTCGTATTCTTCACAAGTCAGCCTGCCATAGGCATAACGTTTCACGATCACCGGACATTGAATCGTCAGATGGCGAATTGTGCAGTCGCCCTTTATCACCAGAACAACATTTTCCTGATTTTCATTTCCTGTAATACACATCGTCCCATCCAGATCAAAATCAGTCAGTGTGATCTGATTTTCATCCACCTGATAGAACTCCTCACCCGGCAATTCACCTGTAATCTTAGCCAAACTATCCAGTCCATCTATATTCTGTTGTGTATCGTATTGCACTGAAATTGTTGCACAAAAGTACCCATTGTCTATATCTGCTGCCTGATAGGTTACTGTATGATCTGTGCATAGCTGTTTTCCGTCTTCACATTCTGTTACTTTATACTTTCCATCCATGGTCTGAAATGGAATAACGGTTCCATCATTCCTGACAATTCTGGCATCTTCGACCATTACTGTAACCGGATCATCTGCCTTCGCATTGACCTTTTGAATCCCTATGAAATGATTGATAAAAGTGGCATCTCCGGCAAGATCATCCGGCTTATAAAGGTGCCACTTCACCTCTTTTTGCTCCCCGCCATATATTTTCTGCGTATCCGACCATCCATTATTATTACCGGTAAGTGGAACATATTGCAATGACACGCCTCGTTCATCTGCCTTTAAGAAGGGCTGTGCGGCTGACGCCTCTATCTTCGCCAGACCTATAACTGCCAGGCACAAAAATGATACGATCAACATCCCGAAAGGCTTTCTTATTTTCATACACAGTCCTCCATCTCTTCCTTATTATAAAAATAGTGGATTGTCGCAAAACAAACATTTTACACTGATTATTCTACACTACAATCCACTGATGATCTGTTTTTATTATATCAAAACCGGAGGCTTATGAACAGAGAAATACTCATTAAAATAAAAAATCCCGGAAGAG
>CACZPJ010000092.1 GCA_902782995.1 uncultured Lachnospiraceae bacterium
TATGAAAATAATATATGGAGGTGAGACAATGATCATCCGGACAGCAGAATTAAAGCGTTTCGAAGAACTGTATGAAAAGAGCGGCAACCAGCTTGTGATTTTATATGGACGGGAAAATAGCGGAAAAGAGCAGTTACTTCGTCTTTTTACAAGAGATAAGAAGGTATTTTATTACCGTGCCAGACAGGCTTCTGCATCGGAACAGCTCATCCAGATGGGACGGGAAGTCGGGCAGAAGTATCAGATCCATTTATCAGCGCATAGCTATGAGGAATATTTCAAGCGTGTACGGAGCGGAGATGCCAGCAAGTTAGTGGTGGTCATTGATGAATTTTCCTATATTATGAAAAAGGATGAAACCTTTTTAAAGGCAGTCATGCAGTTAAAAGATAAAAAGCTTTATCCGGGACCGGTTTTTATTATCCTAGCCAGTTCTTCGATTGTATGGACAGAGCATGATGCGGCTGAATTGTTTGCACCATATCAGAAGAAGATCACGGAACGCATCCGGCTAGATGATGTACACTTTTTAGATGTGGTACGGAACTTCCCGGACTATACGACCAGACAGTGTGTGGAAGTATATGGAGTCTTAGGCGGCGTGACAGGATATCTGTCACGTTGGAATGGCAAGCGGGATCTTAAGGAGAATATCTGTCGGAATATCTTAAGTCCGACCGGATTCCTGTATCAGGAGGCAGAGCATTATCTTGGTCTGGAACTGCGGGAACTTTCCTTGTATAATACGATCCTCGGTGCGATCGCAGCCGGGAATCAGAAGTTAAACGATCTGTTTCATTATACCGGGTTTTCACGGGCAAAGATCAGTGTCTATATGAAGAATCTGATGGAATTTGATGTGATCGAAAAGGTCGTGTCCTTTGACACCGGAGGCTGGGAGAATGCAAAAAAGGGCGTTTACCGGATCAAAAACACGTATCTGAACTTCTGGTATCGTTTTGTGTATCCATATCTTTCCGACTTGTATCAGTTAAGTGCGGAAGAATTTTACGATCTGCATATTGCTGGGGATCTGGATGCATATCTGAACCAGTATTTTATACAGGTGTGCAGAGAATATCTGGAATTACTGAATATGATCGGCAGACTGCCGCTTCAGTTACACCGGATCGGAACCTGGGTTGGCAAGCAGGGCACAATCGATATCATTGCACAAAACAGTGTGCGGGAAAGTGTGGTCGGACTCTGCAACTGGGCAAAGCCGGAGCTTACCATGGACGATTGCAGGAAGTTAGAGGAGAGTATGAAAAAGGCAAAGATTTCTGCAAAATATTATTATCTTTTTTCTGCAACCGGATTTGAAGCTGCACTGGTGGAGCATGCGAAGGAAGATGCACGTTATGTGCTGGTCGATATGACAGAATTATAAGCAGGAACAGGGAAGGAGAATTCCTCTGTGGGAAAGAAACTGATTATTACCGAGAAGCCGTCGGTTGCACAGGAGTTTGCACGGGTATTTCAGGTAACGGGAAGAAAAAACGGATATATAGAAAATGCAGACTATGTGATCACCTGGTGTGTCGGACATCTGGTTGAGATGGTATATCCGGAAAGCTATGACAGCAGATATAAGAAGTGGCGGCTGGAGGATCTCCCATTTTTGCCGGCAGATTATAAATATGGAGTCATTGATAATGTAAAACAGCAGTATGAGGTCGTGTATCACATGCTGCACAGAGAAGATATTGATACTGTCTACTGGGCAGGCGATGCCGGAAAAGAAGGACAGGTCATCGAAGAAAACATCCGTATGTATGGCGGGGTACGAAAGGGCATGACGGAACTGCGTGTCTGGATCGATTCACAGACGGAAGAAGAGATCCGGCGTGGAATTGAGGAAGCAAGACCGATGTCGGATTATGCGAATCTTGGAAAGTCCGGGATCATGCGTTCCATTGAAGATTATGCCATGGGTATTAATTTTTCCCGTGCCATGTCCGTAAAATACGGAAATTTGTTAAATGATGCGGCAGGAACACATTCCTATACCGCGATCGCTGTTGGACGCGTGATGACCTGTGTGCTTGGTATGGTAGTCATCCGGGAGCGTGAGATCCGTAACTTTGTGGAAACACCGTTTTACCGTGTGACAGGCAGCTTCTGTGATCAGGCGATCGAAGGCGAATGGAAGGCAGTAGAAGGCTCGCAATACTTTGAATCACCTCTGCTATATAAGGAAAACGGCTTTAAGAAGGAAGAGGATGCCAGAGCACTGATCCGGTATTTAGAGGGACAGGAAGCAACGGTTGCATCCATGGAAAAAGGAAACAGCCGGAAAAAAGCACCATTGCTTTTTAACCTCGCAGAGCTTCAGGCAGAATGTGCGAAGCGTTTTAAGATCAGTCCGGATGAGACGTTACAGGTAGCACAGGATCTCTATGAGAGAAAGCTTACGACCTATCCGAGAACAGATGCAAGGGTATTGTCGAGCGCAGTTGCAAAGGTGATCGGTAAGAACTTAAACCGCTTAAGCGGCTACGAGCCGACAAAGGCATTTACAGAGAGGATCTTAAAAGAGGGAAGCTACCGGAATATTGCAAAAACCGCCTATACCGATGACAGCAAGGTCACCGACCACTATGCAATCATCCCGACCGGACAACTGACCGAGTTAAAGTCCTTAAATGAGTTACAGCGTAAGGTCTATGATCTGATCGTCCGCAGGTTTTTAAGTATTTTTTATCCGCCGGCATTGTATCAGACGGTAAAGCTTACGATCAAAATGGGCGAAGAACAACTGTTTGCATCTGCAAAAATCTTAAAAGAACCCGGCTTTTTAGAAGTTACCGGTAAGGTGGCAGATGAAAAGGAGAATACCGGAAAGGACGGAGAACAAAAGGAAAGTCCACATCTGTTAGAATTAGCAGACCGGCTGAAAAAGGGTGATGTGCTTTCGGTGGATGAGCTGATGATCCGTGAGGGAAAGACCTCCCCACCGAAGCGGTACACCTCCGGTTCTATGGTACTTGCGATGGAGAATGCAGGACAGTTGATCGAAGACGAGGAACTCCGTGCGCAGATCAAGGGCTCCGGAATCGGAACATCTGCGACGCGTGCGGAGATCATCCGTAAGCTGGTGCGGATCGGTTATATCAATCTGAATAAAAAGTCACAGGTCTTATCGCCGGAACGGCTTGGTGAAATGATCTACGAAGTGGTAGATATGACGGTTCCTGCACTGTTAAATCCGAGGATGACGGCATCCTGGGAAAAGGGCTTAGACGGTATCACGAAGGGAACGGTACAGTTTGAAGACTACCGGGCAAAATTAGAGGACTTTATCCGCAAGGAGACGGTTTCTATCATTGGAAGAGATCTAAAGGAGCCGATCTTAAAAAAGATCCAGCCGTTTACCGGGAAAAATGCAAGAGGTGTGGCGGCACGAAGAAAGATCGGAGCAGTCTGTCCGCTTTGTGGCGGTGAGGTGGAAACAACACCGTTTGGTTATGGATGTAGCAATTATAAGAAGGATGGGAGCGGCTGTGGCTTTTCCATCGGTACGATCGCCGGAAAGGACTTAGAAGAAGAGGATGTAAAAGCACTTCTGACCGAAGGACATACCGGGGTGCTAAGTGGCTTTGTATCGAAGTCCAAAAAGAAGTTTTCTGCCGCGCTGCTGTTAAAGCGGGAGGAAGAAGGAACACCATCGATCGTATTTGACTTTTCACAGAATGAGCCGGAGATCGTCGAAGGTGTCACCTGTCCGGTCTGTGGCGGCAGTATCGAAAAGACAGTCTTTGGTTATGGATGCAGTAATTATAAAAGAGATGGAAGCGGCTGCCAGTTCTCGATTGGCAAGATCGCAGACCGCAGCTTAAAGGAAGAAGAACTGCGGGAACTTTTGACGAAGGGAAAAACCGGACCCCTGCGTGGTTTTACCGGGAAAAACAAAAAGAAGTTTCAGGCATCACTGGTACTAACCGATACCGAAGATGGAAAGAAGCAGATCAGCTTTGATTTTTCACAGAATGAACCGGAGATCATTGAAGGCGTCAAGTGTCCGATGTGCGGCGGTCAGATCCAGATCACGTCCTTTGGTTATGGATGCATGAACTATGCGCCCGATCAGCCGGACAGTTGTCCGTTTGCGATCGGTAAGCTTGCCGGAAAGGATCTGAATGTCACGCAGGTCAAGGATCTTCTGACGAAGGGACGGACTGGTACGATCCGTGGATTTACCTCTAAGACGAAAAAGAAGTTTGATGCCTGTATTGCACTTGGGAAAAACGAAGAGGGAAAGACAGTTTTAAAGTTTGACTTTGAACATGTAGAGGCGAAGAAGTTAAAAGATGTCAAGTGCCCGATCTGCGGCGGGGATATTGTGCAGACACCGTTTGGCTATGGCTGTGCCAATTATTCGAAGGATGATCCGGACAGTTGTAAGTTCTCGATCGGTAAGATCGCAAGTGTGAAGCTGAAGGAAGCACAGGTGAAGGAACTTTTAATCCGTGGAAAGACCGGTGTGATCGAGGGCTTTGTGGCAAGAACCGGGATGAAGTTCGATGCACCGCTTAAGCTGACACCGGAAGGACAGATCACATTTGACTTCCCGGAAAAGCCAAAGCCGGTAGAAACAAAGCTCAAATGTCCGAAATGTGGTCTTTTCTTAAAAAAGAGCCAGTGGTATTATGAATGTGAATGTGGTTTTAAGATTTCCCATACGATTGCAAAGGTGGAGTTATCCGAAGAGATCATGGAAGAACTTTTTACTACCGGAAAGACGAAGGCACGGGTAATCGGATTTACTTCAAGAGCCGGGAATACATTTGATAGCTGCCTGAAGTTTGAGGATGATAAGATCTCGTTTGATTTTGACAATCCGGGGGAAGCGGAACCTGATAAAGAAAAGGCAGATCAGGAACCGGAAGAACAAATTCTTGAAAGTGAACAAGTGTATCAGATGTTTGAGCAGACCGGTCAACAGGATGATCAGATACAACCTGATATAGAGCAAAATAATATAGAAAAAGAAGAGAGGAACAACGAAAATGGAACAGTGTAAAATTGAAAATCTTTATGACTTAAATGAGACGATCGCAGCAAAGCTGTTTGAGGGAGCAACTTATCCATGGGAAGTGCTTGCGAAGATCAGTGACTTTATTGTGGAACTGGGCAATACCTTAGACCCGGAGAAGTTTGAGAAGCGTGGCGAGAATGTGTGGGTGGCAAAGTCTGCAAAGGTTGCACCGACTGCATTCTTAAACGGACCGGTCATTATTGATGAGGACGCAGAGGTACGTCACTGTGCATTTGTACGTGGCAATGCGATCGTAGGAAAGGGTTCGGTTGTCGGTAACTCCACAGAGCTTAAGAACGTTGTGATCTTTAATTCGGTACAGGTTCCGCATTACAACTATGTCGGAGATTCCATTCTTGGCTATAAGTCTCATATGGGTGCAGGATCGATCACATCGAATGTGAAGTCTGATAAGACACTCGTCGTGGTAAAGGATGGAAAGGAAGAGATCGCAACCGGCTTAAAGAAGTTTGGTGCAATGTTAGGCGATCATGTAGAGGTCGGCTGTAATTCCGTCTTAAATCCGGGAACAGTCATTGGAAGAAATACCAACGTATATCCATTATCGATGGTACGTGGTGTCGTACCGGCTGATTCGATTTATAAGAACCGCAATGAAGTGGTAACAAAGGCATAAGCAGTCCTGCGAATAAAAATACAAAGATTTGTATAAAAATAATTGACAAACAGAGACGGATATATTATTGTATTAATTGAATAATACAGTAATATATCCGTTTGTTTTTGTGTAAATGAGCAGGCGGATATGGGATTCATGAGAGTGAATTACATTTTTTACATGGATGTTTGTGTCTGTGTGCACCTGACACAAGTGGCCTATGCAAAAAGGTGCACAGAAATGGGGATTTATATGTTAGAAGTACAGAATTTGTCGAAAAAGTATGGAAAAAATCTTGCCGTAGATCATGTGAGTTTTACGATCCCGGATGGCTGTGTAGGTATTCTGCTCGGACCAAACGGCGTAGGAAAGTCTACGATCATCAAAAGCATTGCCGGACTGCTGCGTTATGAGGGCGGTGTCGGGATCGAAGGCATCCCATCGAGAAAAGTAGAAGCCAAAAAGATTTTTGCTTACGTGCCGGAGATGCCTGCAATGTTTGATGCACTGACGGTAAGGGAACATATTGAATATATCAGACGCGCATATAACAGCCAGATCACAGACGAAGAGATTGAACAACTGTTACGCCGGTTTGAATTAGATGACAAACAGGATAAGCTTGGTAATGAGTTATCCAAGGGTATGATGCAGAAGGTCAGTATCTGTTGCGCACTTGCCATCGAGCCAAAGGTGATCCTATTAGATGAGCCGATGGTCGGTCTTGATCCGGCAGCGATCAAGGAACTGAAGGATGTTGTTTTAGAACTGAAGGAAGCCGGCACAACGGTTTTGATCAGTACCCATATGCTTGAGATGGTAAAAGATCTGTGGGATGTGATGTTTGTCATGGAAAAGGGTAAGATCATCGGATCTTATACGAAGGAAGAGGCAAAGGATCAGGACATCGAAGCATTATTCTTTGAGATGACAGGTGGTGAAAAGCATGAGTAGTCTTGCATATTTATACCGGACCTCCATGAAAAATAAGATCAAAAAGGCATTAAAGCGTCCGGCTACTTATATTGCCGCAGTTTTTATTCTCTTTTATATCGTGATGATCTATGTCAGCATGGGAAGTATTGTTAAGGATTTCGGCGTTGATAATCCGAAGGGGCTTGCAACGATTCTGTCCCTGTTGGTTTTTTATCTGATCCCGGCAGATATGCTTGCCTATATCAAGCGTAAGGGAGTCATTTTCCAGAAAGCGGATGTACATTTTATATTTCCGTCACCGGAGAATCCGAAAAGAGTACTGTTAGCAGCGGGAATGCGTTCTTTTATCACCACCGCAGTTGCTGCTGTGTTAGCACTTATGTTCGGACTCATTTACTTCCATGTACCGCCGGTACGCATGATCGGCTATATGCTGTTTCTGATGGTCTTACAGAATCTGTTAGAGGGAAGCATCATGGTCATCTGCTATGCAAATGAGACGATTCCGGATAAGTTTTTTACGGTGCTGAAGTATATTTTCTATGTGCTGATGTCCGTATTTGCACTTGTTGCGGTTTACCTGCTATGGAAAAAGGGCGCACACTTAAATGTGCTGACGGAGTATATACAGCTTCCGGTGATCCAGTTGATCCCGTTAGTCGGATGGGCGATCGCCGTCACACAGTTTATTCTGACCGGTCCGACAGTATGCAATGTGATCTGTCTGGTGCTGTACCTGCTTACGATCCTTGCTTTATTCTGCTATGCAAGAAAAATGACCTGTACCGGTGCATATTACGAGGACGCCATGAGCTTTGCAGAGGAATTTGCCATCCGTAAGGCAAGGGCACAAAAGGGAGAAGTATCGACCGGAAAAAAGAAAAAATACTTAAAAAAAGCTTCGATCGAATACAAAGGCGTCTACGGAAAAGCAATTTTTTACCGGCAGCTTCTGGAATATAAGAAGAACCGCTTTTTTATCTTTGGCTGGAACAGCCTGCTTTGTCTCGGAATCGGTATTGTGATTGCGGTCGTAGGAGTACGGGGCGTGTTTGATGAATTCGGAGCAGGAAAGGTATTTGCCATCCCGGCAGTTGTCTCTTATATTCTTTTCATTTTCAGCGGCTATGCAACGAAGTGGTCGAAGGAATTAGAGAATCCATACACCTTCCTGATCCCGGACAGCGGTATCCACAAGCTCTGGTATGCAACGAAGGTAGAGCATATCCGTTCACTCGTCGATGGCTGCCTGATCACGATCCCCGGAGCGGTCGCACTCGGTCTTAGTCCGGTGATCACGATTCTTACGGTACTGCTTTATATGTGTCTGATCGCAAATAAGCTGTATCTGAATATGTTATCGGATGCTTTGCTTGGAAAAATGCTTGGATCAACTGCAAAGAGCTTCCTGCGTGTCCTGTTACAGGGCTTTGTCATATTAATCGGAATCGTTGCGGCAGCAATCGGTGGAATTGCGCTTGGCGTAGAAGCAGGATTCTTCCTGATGATACTGATCGTAACCGTGATCACACTTGCAGCGGCACTTGGTGCATCGATTTCTTTTGAACGGATGGAGAGCTTAGATTAGGTAAAAATCGACATTTCCTCTAGACTCTAAATTCATCAAGTGTAGAAATTACTAGAAAAAGTATAAAAAATGTTATTTACACTTGATGGAAAAATAGTCTATAGAGAAAAATTCTGTGAAAAATCGACATTACTACTAGACTATTTAAAAAAAATGTGCGAAAATAGTTGCAGTATGTTAAATGTCTAACAAAGCTATTTTAACATGAGGTATATTTATTTTTGAAAGGAGTCTTACAATGATTTACACACAGGAAGTTCAAAACATGTGTCCGGTTGCTAAAGGTGCTAAGCACGAGCCGGCTCCAATCCCAGAAGAAGGAAAATGGGTACATTCTAAAAAAATCGAAGATATTTCTGGTTTTACACACGGTGTAGGCTGGTGTGCTCCACAGCAGGGTGCATGTAAGCTTTCATTAAATGTAAAAAATGGTGTGATCGAAGAAGCACTGGTTGAGACAATCGGATGTTCCGGTATGACACATTCTGCAGCTATGGCAGCAGAAGTTTTACAGGGTAAAACAATTCTTGAAGCATTAAATACAGACCTTGTATGTGATGCTATCAATACAGCAATGAGAGAGCTGTTCTTACAGATCGTTTATGGGCGTACACAGTCTGCTTTCTCTGATGACGGACTTGCAGTAGGTGCCGGTCTTGAAGATTTAGGAAAAGGACTTCGTTCCCAGGTTGGTACAATGTACGCAACAAAGGAAAAGGGTGTTCGTTACCTTGAGATGGCAGAAGGCTATGTAACAGGTATCGCACTTGACGCTGACAACGAAGTTATCGGATATCAGTTCGTTTCTCTTGGAAAAATGACTGACTTCATCAAAAAGGGTGATGATCCTAACACAGCTTGGGAGAAAGCTAAGGGACAGTATGGTCGTGTTGATGATGCAGTTAAGATCATTGACCCAAGACAAGAGTAATTGAAAGGAGAGAAACGAAAATGGCATTATTTGAATCATATGAAAGAAGAATTGACCAGATCAATTCTGTATTAAATAGTTATGGAATCAGCTCCATCGAAGAAGCTGAAAAAATTACAAAAGATGCTGGATTAAATGTTTACGATCAGGTTAAAAAGATTCAGCCTATCTGTTTTGAGAACGCATGCTGGGCATACACAGTAGGTGCAGCAATCGCTATCAAAAAGGGAGCTGTAAGAGCTGCTGATGCTGCTGCAGCAATCGGTGAAGGTCTTCAGGCTTTCTGTATCCCGGGTTCTGTTGCTGACCACAGAAAAGTAGGTTTAGGACATGGTAACCTTGGAAAAATGTTATTAGAGGAAGAGACAGAGTGCTTCTGCTTCTTAGCCGGACATGAGTCATTTGCAGCCGCTGAAGGTGCAATCGGTATCGCTGAGAAGGCAAACAAAGTTCGTAAACAGCCATTACGTGTTATCTTAAACGGACTTGGAAAAGATGCAGCTCAGATCATTTCCCGTATCAATGGATTTACATTCGTTGAGACAAAGTACGATTACAAAGAAGCAAAATTAAACATCGTATATGAGAAGCCATATTCAAACGGACTTCGTGCAACTGTAAAATGTTACGGTGCAGACGACGTTCAGGAAGGTGTTGCAATCATGCATCATGAGAACGTAGGTGTTTCCATTACCGGTAACTCTACAAACCCAACACGTTTCCAGCATCCTGTAGCAGGTACATACAAGAAGGAATGTATCGAGCAGGGTAAGAAATACTTCTCTGTAGCATCAGGTGGTGGTACAGGACGTACCTTACATCCAGATAACATGGCTGCAGGTCCTGCTTCCTATGGTATGACAGATACAATGGGACGTATGCATTCTGATGCACAGTTCGCAGGTTCTTCTTCCGTACCGGCTCACGTAGAGATGATGGGTCTGATCGGAATGGGTAACAACCCAATGGTTGGTGCTACTGTAGCAGTTGCAGTTTCCATCGAGGAAGCTCACAAGGCAGGAAAGTGCTAATTAAGAATTTGAAGTAACCAGAAGGTAGATATTCCGTATCCGGGGTATCTACCTTTTCTTATAGACTGCAAGAAGGAGCATTCGAAAACAGAGTGATAGGAGTAAAATGAGCGATAGAAATGAGTTTGGAGATGAATTGTTTGATCTGCTGGCAAAGGTATTAAACAGCACGGCAAATCGTGAAGTATTCGACAGCATACGCGGAGAATACGGGCTTCTCTGGCATCTTGCAACGATAGGAAGACCGGTATCGGTTGGCGAACTGGCAGAGTATATGCAGGTGGTACCGGGGAGAATGACCGATATACTGAAGAATCTGGAAAAAAAGGGATTTGTGCTGCGTCATAGAAGCGAAGAAGACAAGCGTATTGTTATGGTATCCTTACTGGAAAAAGGAAAAGAGGAGGCAATGCGGCGGCGTCAGTATATCCATGAAAAGTTTAAAGGGATCAATGAAGTTTTCAGTTTAGATGAGCAGAAAGAATTGATACATTTGTTAAATATGCTGCTTACTTTCACAAAATAAGGCAGATAATTGTCAAATACTTCGCATTGCGAATTATTTTTGGAGTGCTATAATAAAAGAAATTGATACAAATGGCATTGGGAACGAAAAATCGTTCTTTTTTTCAAATGATATATTTCGCATTGCGAAATATATAAAGGGGGAGAAAATGATTACATTTAATAACACAAAAACAATCTATGATCTGGTAAAGCGCGTTGGTATGGAGTTTGAAAACAATGTATTTATCCGGTATGAAAAGGATGACATCATCTACGAGAAGGGGTATGGAACGTTTTCCTTAGATACGATGGCAATGGCTGCTTATACCGAAAGACAGAATCAGAAGTTTACACATCCGGTACATATTGCACTGTTAGGAAAGTGTGGATATGAATACATTACAGTATTACTCGGAGCTCCGTGTGCAGGAGGAGTTTCCTATCCGGTTGATATCCAAAGCAGCAATGAAGTACTGGTGGAGAATCTGACCAAGGCAGATATTGATATTGTTTTTTATGACCGTGATTTTACTTCCCAGGTCAGTTATCTGAAAGAGAATTGTTCGTTTATTAAAAAATATATCTGTTTACAGAGTGTAAAAAATGTACGGACAGTTCCGCAGATCCAGAAGGAATATCGTGGGAAAACGGTTCAGAATCTTCCGAAGCCGAAGGACTGTGCAATGCTCATTTTTACATCCGGAACGACAGGTCATGGAAAAGGCGTGATGCTTTCCCATGCAAACATCATTGACAATATGTTTTGTACCGATGGTTTTCAGGATGTTTGTCTGAATGTACTTCCAATCAATCATATTTTCTGTATCAGCAGTGACATTATGCTGGTTCTTCGTTACGGATCTACGCTCTGTCTCTGTGATGATCTGAAAAAAATGTTCTATTATATTAAGCTTTTCCAGCCAACCGCCATGCGAGTGGTACCGATGATGGCAAAAATGTTTGTAAACAGAGTGACGATCATGCAGGAAAAGAATCCAAAGTTATCCCTGATGGATGTAAAGGCACAGGTACTTGGACCCCGCATGAAGCGTCTGATCAGTGGCGGAGGATATCTGTCACCGGATCTTGCCAGATCCCTGATGGCTCTTGGGATTACAGCGGCACAGGGGTATGGAATGTCAGAATGTTCACCGAAGATCTCTGTTCCGGATTATGAGAGAACCGATAAATTAGATTCTGTCGGTCATCTGGTTACAGGCTGTGAGGTGCGGATTGTGGATCAGGAGATCCAGGTAAAGAGTCCATCCGTCATGATGGGGTATTATAATGATCCGGAGCTGACAGCGGAAGCCATAACAGAAGATGGATGGCTGAAAACAGGTGATCTTGGTTATGTGGATGAAGAAGGATTTTTATATCTGAATGGACGAAAGAAGAACCTGATTATTTTATCCAACGGCGAAAATGTATCTCCCGAAATGATCGAAAACAGATTTGATAAGGATGTGCTGATTGCAGATATTGTTGCTTATGGGCAGAATGATAGGATCGTTGCAGAAGTATATCCGAATTATGAATATGCACAGATAAACGGATGTACGGATATTCCTTCTAAGGTCAAAGAGGTGGTTGCCCTGAGGAATCAGGAGCTTCCGACTTATGCACAGATTGCAGATGTCACGGTCAGGGAACACCCATTTCCGAAAACTGCATCAAAGAAAATCATCCGTTCGAAATTCTTTGAAGAGAAGAAAAAACAGGAGCAGACGGAATTTGTACGCAGACTTCCGGAGACACCGGTTCAAAGACAGCTTTTTGAGATCGTCTCCGGTGTGCTCGGACATAAGAATTTTGGTATTGATGATGACTTTGGCAAA
>CACZPJ010000093.1 GCA_902782995.1 uncultured Lachnospiraceae bacterium
GCTGGAATGGTGAGTATCAGGCAGATGGAAAAAAGCTTACGATACATTCGAAGGATTATAATGGAAAGCTCGATTCGGGAGAGTCAGCAACGGATGTGGAATTTATCGTAAGTGCAGCAGGTTCGCTGAACTTACAGCAGGAGTAATAGATCAGAAAAGAAAGTAAAAAGAAACTTAAATGATTTGAGTTCCTTTTTATTTTCTTGGAATACGATTTGAGTTCCTTGAATAAACTTAAAATGAATGATAAAATATGAAAATAGATAGGAGGAACTGAAATGACAACGGAAGAATTAATTGAAAAATTAGATTTAATACAAAAAATGAAATGTGAATCCCCAACGTTGGAAATAAAAAGTGCAGAAAAGGGATGCCCAAAGCATATATATGATTCTTTGTCTAGTTTTTCGAATCAGGATGATGGTGGAATTATTATTTTTGGCGTAGATGAAACACAGGATTACAAGGAAGTCGGAGTCTATGATCCACAAGATATACAAAAAAGGATAAATGAACAATGCCTTCAGATGGAACCGGTTGTCAGACCGCTGCTTACGGTTGGAGAGAAAGACGGTAAGTTTTATGTTTCTGCGGAAATTCCGGGTGCAGATATTACGGACAGACCGGTTTTTTATCGGGGAAAAGGAAGAGTAAAGGGATCTTTTATACGTGTAGGTGATAGCGATGAACCTATGACAGAGTACGAAGTATATAGTTATGAAGCCTACAGAAAGAAATATCAGAATGATGTCCGGGAGATTGAACGGGTATCCTTTACTGCTTTGGATCAGGAATTATTAACAAAGTATATAGAACTGTTAAAAAGGGGAAAACCACGCTTAGCAGCTATACCGGATAATGAGATATATGAATTAATGAGCATAAAGAGGAATCATGCAGTTACATTAGCTGCAGTATTGAATTTTAGTCCGTATCCCCAGGCATATTTTCCACAATTATGTATTCTTGCCACTGTTGTTCCGGGAAAAGAAATGGGAGCAGTTGGAAAGCAGGGAGAAAGATTTTTAGATAATCAGAGAATTGAAGGGAATATACCGGATATGTTGGAGGGTGCGATGCAGTTCGTAAGTAGAAACATGCGTACCAAAACGATCATTAATCCAAACACGGGAAAGCGTGAGGATCGTACAGATTATCCGGCTATTGCAATCAGGGAAGCAGTGCTGAATGCGTTGGTGCATCGTGATTATAGTATTCATACAGAGGGAATGCCAATACAACTAATTATGTATGAGGATCGGATTGAAATCAGAAATCCAGGTGGAATCTATGGAAGAATCCGGGTTGATCAGTTAGGAAAAGTACAACCGGATACACGTAATCCGGTAATTGCTTCTGAATTAGAGGTATTAAAAGTAACAGAAAATCGATATTCCGGAATACCGACAATTCGAAGAACCATGCAGGAATATCATTTGCCACAACCGGAATTCTTAGATGAAAGAGGAAGCTTTATTATAAAGTTATATAAATATGGAGAGGATAAGCTTCCGTATGATGATACAGAAGAGATAGAAAACAGGGAACTTCTTTTATTTTGTAAAACACCAAGAACACGAAAGGAAATATGCGATTATTTAGGATTGAATTCGGTTACTTATGCTATTCAGACATATGTAATGCCTTTGGTAGAGAAAGGGTTGATCCAGATGAGTATCCCGGATAAACCGAAGAGTCCGAAACAGTTATTTTATTGTGGGGAAAGGAGAAACCTATGAAAAAAATACTGATCACAGGTGGAACGACATTCGTCAGCAGGTTTGCAGCAGAATATTTCGCATCGCATGCATATGAGGTATATGTCTTAAACCGAAACACGAAGCCACAGGCAGTAGGTGTGAAGCTGATCGAAGCAGACCGGCATAAGTTAGGAGCACAGCTAAAGGATCTGCATTTTGATGTAGTAGCTGATATTACGGCTTATGATGCAGCAGACATCACAGATCTGTGTGATGCACTCGGTTCTTTTGGACAGTATATTATGATCAGTTCGAGTGCCGTATACCCGGAGGATGGCGTGCAGCCGTTTATAGAGGAAGCTAAAAGAGCAGAGAATAAGTACTGGGGACAATACGGAACGGACAAGATCTCAGCGGAAGATGCCTTGCTCGCGCGTGTACCGGATGCCTATATCTTAAGACCACCATATCTGTATGGACCGATGAATAATGTGTACCGGGAAGCCTTTGTATTTGATTGTGCAAGAGCTGACAGACCATTTTATCTGCCGGATGATGGCTCTATGAAGCTGCAGTTTTTCCATGTAAGGGATTTATGCAGATTTATGGAAGTGCTCATAGATACAAAGCCGAAGGAGCATATCTTAAATGTCGGAAACGTCTCATCTGTATCCATAAAGGACTGGGTCACCCTGTGCTATGCGTGTCTGGACAGGCAGCCGGAATTTATTCATGTGTCGCCGGAGATAGAACAGCGGAATTATTTCAGCTTCTATCATTATGAGTATTACTTAGATGTCAAAAAGCAGCAGAGCATTTATCCGGAGACGATTCCGTTGCGTGAGGGCTTGCAGGAAGCGGCGGAATGGTATCTGTCACATGAGACAGAAGTGAACCGGAAGGCATATCTGGAGTATATTGACCAGAATCTGGCATAATCATCCTGCATTCAGAATCAGCAATGTGAACCAAATATATTTCCATGACAATATAAAGGTGTAAGGGCATTCGCCCAATCTTAATCGCGACTAAGAGGAAGACACATAATGACGATTCAGGAATTGGAAAAGTTTATCGATCAATATGACACCGATATATATTCATTTTACAGGAAGCTTTGCAGGAAAAAGAGATCCCATCTTCCATACTGAATCGTCAGATTATAAATCAGGCTGGTATGGAGGAAAAGATCATGAAGAAAACAAAAAAGAACGTAGCGGCAGCACTGATCGCACTTAGTGTTGTACTCGCAGGTGGTGGAACGGCTTATGCAGCATATCACTATCTGACAGCGGGCGAGATTGCAGATTCTGTGTCGGTATCCGATAACCGGAATCTTGCAGAGGCATTTGAAAGTCAGGATGCAATCGTAATTGATAAGAGCCAGGAGTCCGGAGCGTATGTTTTTCAGCTACTTGGAATAGTCACCGGAAGCCATTTAGAACCATATGTAACGAATGCATCTAAGGCGGATATAGACAGCCAGAAGACCTACATCACAATGGCAATCTCCAAAAAGGATGGCAGTGCAATGGCAAATAAGAAGTTTTGTATATCACCGTTGATCGGAGGTACCCCATTTGAAGAGGTGAATAATGAAACACTGAAAACCGAGATGACATGGTTTGAACAGGATGGTGTGATGTACGAGCTGGTAGCATGTGATGATCTGGAGGTATTTGCAGACCAGGGAGTCTGGATCTCCGCAGTGGACAGCTTTGGCGATGAGCGAAATGTATTTGTCCTGAATCCGGATGGAAGCTACACGAAGAATGCAGAGTATCAGGGCGTCAGTGCATTGTTTGAGGTTCTATTTGACAGTTCCGGTGCAGACAACCCAAAAGAGTAAAGCTTCTAATTATAATATTTGCTGGCAAACTGGATGAAGTTTTGCATCTGATTCGAAAGATGCCGGCCCTTTTTCCAGACAATTCCGATGTTGGTTTTTAATGGAGGATCAAGAGGGATAGCCCGGTATTTGGGAAGTCCTGCCATTGTACTGCTGTACAAAAAGCAGCCGACTGTGCCGGTACGCAGAAAATTGAGCATGGTATAGAGCTGGCTGCCCTGCATGATGATATTTGGTTTTACATGATAGGAATCAAAGCGTGAGCGTAACAGTGCATTTTGTACGGAATCGCGGTTAAACAGAATAATATTTTGATTATCCAGATCCTCTGGTGAAACGCTTTTGCGTTTTGCCAGAGGATGATTTTTTGCAACACAGAAGACAAGCTGGTCGTGCAGCAGGATCGCACTGTCAAGCTGATCGATGTTGTACATTTCCATATTGACCAAAGCGACATCAAGCTGATCTTCTAAGATCAGTTTGCAGGCGCGGACAGAGCCATACTCCTCGAGTGACACGCAGGAATCCGGATATTCATGGTAAAAGGCATCTAACATGCCCGGGAAAAAGATACTGCTTAAGATTGGTGGAATACCTACGCGGAGCGGATGTAGATTTTTTCCCAGTCCACTAAGTTCGAATTGCATATCATTGCAATATTGCAGGATATAACTCGCCCTTTCATAGAAGCGTACCCCGTCCTCGGTGAGCGAGAGCCGGTTATTGATTCGGGTAAAAAGTGTAATATCAAATTCAGCTTCGAGTTCCTTGATCGCAAGAGAGATAGCAGGCTGTGTGACAAAAAGCTCGTTGGCAGCTCCGGTAATACTGTGGCATCGGCATGTTTCACAGAAATATTTTAATTGTGTAAGCGTCATAGGGCAGATCTCCTTTTCATTAAAAAAACACATCAGGGTTCCTTTCACTATAGAATATCATAAATATTATTTATAGCAAGCTAAAATTCATTAAATAGACAAATGCTAATAGGTGGAATAAAATAACAGTAAAGAGAAGGAAAACCGGTCGGTACAAAATGCAAAGGAGGGATAATTGGATGTCGGAATCAACAATTACAATTTTATTTCTGATTTTTGCAATCGTTAGTTTTGTACTGGAAAAAATTCCATTAGGACTTACGGCAACGATCGTAGCAATCGGACTAAATGTTACAGGGGTATTGGACGTGACAACTACCTTTAAGGGATATGTCAACAGCAATGTCATTCTTTGTGTAGGAATGTTTGTAGTGGGACAGGCATTGTTTGAAACCGGAATGGCGAATAAGATCGGAGGCGTTGTGACAAAGTTCGCAAGAACAGAACGAATCCTGATCGTGGCAATCATGGTGATCGTAGATGTGATGTCAGGCTTTTTGTCAAACACAGGGACTGCGGCAGTATTGATTCCGGTGGTTTGTGGTATTGCAGATGAATCCGGATATTCGAGAAGCAGGCTTTTGATGCCGCTGGTATTTGCGGCAGCTCTCGGAGGTAATCTTTCGATCATCGGTGCACCGGGCAATCTGATGGGGGTAAGTGCATTGCAGGAGCTTGGATTAAAAACCAGCTTTTTCATGTATGCACCGATCGGAATCCCGATGTTGATCGCAGGAATCATTTACTTTGTTTTTATCGGATATCATTTCCTGCCGGATTGTGCTCCGGGAGAACGGGTAGAGCATAAGAGTGATTTTTCAGATGCTCCAAAGTGGAAACAGGTGGTATCACTTGTAGTTCTGATCTTAGTGATCCTCGCTATGATCTTTGAGGAACAGCTTGGCATTGGCAACTGCCTTAGATTCCACAGGCGCAGGACTTATGACCGCAGATAAGATTGTAGGATTCTTAGGAGAAAAGCCAAATCCGGTTATCTTATTACTCGTGATCTTTGTTGTAACATGTCTGCTGACGAATTTTATGTCGAATACAGCGACAACGGCACTGATGGTTCCAATCGCAGTATCACTTGCAAACGGCATGAATGCAGATCCGAGAGCAGTTGTCATTGCTACCGTAATTGCAGGATCTTGTGCGTATGCAACACCGATCGGAATGCCGGCAAACACGATGGTTGTTGGATTAGGTGGTTACAAGTTTAAGGATTATGTAAAATCAGGACTTCCATTGATACTGGTATCTTTTGTCCTTTGTATGATTTTATTGCCAATCCTTTTCCCATTCTATTAATGGATACAGAATTCAGATATATGAAAATAATTGGAGGTATGTGAGATGAAAGAACAGGAATTAAAAAGACTGACAGATATGGTTGCTGATTTTGTAGGCCATATCGGAAAAAAGTTACCGGATGATGTGGTAGCAAAGCTGGAAGAATTAGCGGCAAAAGAAGATGCGGCACTGCCAAAGGTGCTTTATGAGACGATGACAAAAAATCAGGGACTTGCAGTAGAACTGGATCGTCCAAGCTGCCAGGATACCGGAGTACTTCAGTTCTGGTTAAAGTGCGGAACAAATTTCCCGTACATCAATGAACTGGAAGATCTGCTGACCGATGCAGTGGTACAGGCAACCTTCGCAACACCACTCCGTCATAATTCCGTACAGACTTTTGATGAGTACAATACGAAGAAGAATGTAGGAAAAGGAACACCGACCGTATGGTGGGATATTGTACCAAACAGTGACCAGTGTGAGATCTATGCTTATATGGCAGGCAGTGGCTGTACACTTCCGGGTAAGGCTATGGTTCTGATGCCGGGCGCAGGATATGAAGGAATTACAGACTTTGTCTTAGATCAGATGACAACTTATGGATTAAATGCATGTCCGCCACTTCTTGTAGGAGTAGGTGTTGGTACATCGGTAGAAACGGCAGCGTTGAATTCCAAAAAGGCATTGATGCGTCCGATCGGTTCACACAATGATAATGCAAATGCCGCTAAAATGGAAAAACTGTTAGAGGATGGAATCAATGAGATCGGACTTGGACCACAGGGAATGGGAGGAAAATACTCCGTTATGGGTGTGAATATTGAGAACACAGCACGTCATCCATCCACGATCGGCGTGGCAGTGAATGTCGGATGCTGGTCACACCGGAGAGGACATATCGTGATCGATAAAGATTTAAATGTAACCTGTGATACACATTCTACTTGGAAATTCGATTAAGGAGGAAAGAAAAATGGTTGAAATCAGAGGAGATAAAAAAGTATTGGTTACTCCGGTCAGCAGGGAGGATTTAGAGGATATTAAAATCGGTGACATTGTATGGCTTGACGGTGATCTGATGACCTGTCGTGATGTTGCACACCGGAGACTGGTAGAGTATGGCCGCGAACTTCCATATGACATCAAGGATAAGGCGATTTTCCATGCAGGACCGATTGTCCGTAAGATCGAAGGAACAGAGAATGATTACGAGATGGTATCGGTAGGACCGACGACTTCCATGAGAATGGAAAAGTTCGAGTATGAATTTACGAAAGAAACAGGTGTCCGTGTGATCGTTGGAAAAGGTGGAATGGGACCAAATACCGAGCGGGCATGTAAGGAATTTGGCGCAATCCACTGTGTATTCCCGGCAGGCTGTGCAGTAGTAGCCGCAACCGAAGTAGAACGGATTGCAGAGCATCACTGGGATGAACTTGGAATGCCGGAGACACTCTGGTGTTGTAAGGTGAAGGAATTCGGTCCATTGATCGTATCGATCGATGCCAGTGGACGCAATCTCTTCGAAGAACAGAAAGTGATCTATAATGAGCGAAAAGAAGCTGCAAAGCAGAAAATTTATCCGGAAGTAAAGTTTATCAGGTAAGCATCGTGATACATGTAACCCCCAGATTACAATCATCTGGGGGCTTTTGTTATTTCTTATATATTGTCTTTGCCCCGGTCTTTATTGCTTTTTGTTTGCCTAAAATTGAGCCGTCCGATAGACAAATATCCCTCGCGGAACGTATAATAGAATCAGCGGAAAACAGATCATAGATAGAAGGAGGAACATAGATGGATAAGCAAAAACTGGTTGCCCTGACATTTGATGATGGACCATCGATCGGGACAACGGAGCAGATTTTAGATGTATTAGAGGAGAATCAGGTTGTAGCAAGCTTCTTTCTGATCGGACAGCAGATCACGGATGAGACCGCTGACCTGATCCGGCGCGCGCACAGCATGGGATGCTCGATCGAGAATCATTCACGGACCCATTCCTATATGACACAGATGAGTGAGGAAGAGATTGTGGAAGAGATCACAGACACATCGGACAAGATCAGAAAGATCACAGGGGAAGCACCTCAGTTTTTCCGTCCGCCATACATTGATTACGATCAGAAGATGTATGACCGGATCGACCTTACCTTTATCTGTGGATACGGCTGCGAGGACTGGGAGGAATCCGTTACGGCAAAAGAGCGCGTGCGGCGTGTACTTGAGGCGGCAAAGCCGGGATATATTATTCTGATGCATGACAGCGCGAATAACATCCAGACGGTGGAAGCAGTCAAAGAGATCATTCCCACATTAAAAAAACAGGGATTCACATTTGTGAATATCCGGGGGCTTTTTGAAAAAAGTGGGATTCATCCACAGCATAATGTCATCTATATGGGTGCGGATGAGGTACAATAAATAGGAAAAGTGGTACTGGTTAACATACCAGCGCGATATGCCGATATAAATAATAGCAACGCAAATGGAGTTACAACACGCAATATGGAAAGGAGTCCAAAATGAAAGTTGATAACAGTACCACAAATGCAGGTGTCTATGAGACAGCCTACACCAGTAACCGCAAAACAGACAGTAAAAAGACGGACACAGAGGCGCGTGTAAATGATACCGCAAAGCCTGCAAAGTCCGGCAATTACGGCAAGACGATCGGGGATGCCAAGTTATCCGATGAGGCAGCGAAGTATTATGAGAAGCTGAAAAAGAAATATTCCAATATGGATTTTATTCTTGTCAGCAAGGATCAGAAGGCAAATGCGCAGGCAAATGCAAGTGCATATGCGAATGCAAACAAGATGGTTGTGCTGATCGATGAAGAGAAGATCGAGCGGATGGCAACCGACGAGAATTACAGAAAGCAGTACGAGGGAATTATCCGTAATGCAGCATCCGGGCTGTCACAGTTAAAGTCACAGATCGAAGCCTCCGGAGCAAGTGGAAATGTCAAGGGATATGGCATGAAGGTTAATGACGGAGGAACAGCATCGTTTTTTGCTGTATTAAAGAAGTCCTCTGCGGATCAGAAGGCACGGATCGCAAAAAAGGCAGCCGAGAAAAAGGAAGCCAAAAAAGCAGAAGAGAAAAAAGCAGCAAAGAAGGAAAAAGAAGAGAAGCTGCACGGCAAAAAGGATACAGCCGATATAGAGGAAGATGAGGATACGATCACGATCACAGCAGATTCCATCGAGGAACTGGTGAAAAAGATCAGTGATTATACCTTTGAATATAAGAGTGATACCATGCAGACAGAGGGAGAGCGTCAGGTAGGACAGCACATAGATTTCCGGGGGTAGCCTATGAAGTTAAAAGAAGCAATGCCGATCTACCGGGGCTACAGGCAGCGTCTGATCGATCAGACCAAAAGTCTGGTGCAGAGGCGGGATGAAGCCAGGGAGAAGTTCAAAGTGACCGGAGACAAGTCCTGGTCGGATGAAGCAGCCTCCCTGCAGCTTTCCATCGATGCAACGAAAAAGAACTTTGATGATAACCAGAAGATTTTAGATGGTCTGACCACGCAGTGGTGCAATGCTGCAAATGCAGAGAGTGCCAAGGCTATGGCAGATCCGGAGACAGGAATAGCCGCGACCATGGGGAAGATCATGACGACCGTAGCCAGAATGTGTGCCGGTGATAAAGTCCCATACAGTGATGAGAAGAAGGTCATGGAGTATGACAAGGATCTGTATGCGAGTGCCAAGCAGGCGCAGACCATGATGGCAGCAATGAAAAAGCGGATCAAGGAGTACGATTCCCTCTGGGATGATGAGGAAGGCGGAACTTATGATCCGGAGGGCGTAGCGGATAATACCGAGGCACAGGGAGATCTTCCGGAAGTGCCGGAGGCAGCATCTGCGGATAATGCGGCAGAAAATTGAGAAAAAAGGTGAAAAAGGGAGAAAAAAATTCTTGCAATGGAAAAAACGGATGCTATCATAAGGTGAAAATCGAATGAGAAAGGACGAGAAGAGAAGATGAGTAACAAGATAGCAGACATGTCACTTAAGAAAAGACTGAAGTTCGGATACCAGAGAGTGATCAAGATGCTGGTGGCTTCCGGTGTACTTTCACTTGCTGTAATCATTATATTGTTCGTAAGTATATTCAACTATATTAAAAAGACAGCAGGGGGAAATGTATTTGAAAACCAGACCATGGTGATTACACTGGTCTTAACGATTATTGGTGCGGTTGTGATCGTAGCATTTATTGCACTGGCATGGATCATTGCACAGAAGACAGGAAATGTTGTGATCGAGTCGATCTTATCCCCACTGCATGAGATTGAAGTAGTGGCTGGAGAACTGACAAATGGTAACCTGCACAGCACATTAGATTACCATTCATCCGATGAGATCGGTAAGCTTGCACACGACCTTCGTAAGTCTATCCGTATTTTAGGATCTTATGTAGATGATATTGACCATTCCATGCGTGAATTTTCCGAGGGTAATTTTGATGCTCAGCCGGAAGTACAGTGGAAGGGTGACTTTGTTGGAATCTTAGATTCCTTTATGACCTTTGAAGACAGTATGGCACATACCGTTAAGGGTATCCAGAGAGCCGCTAACGAAGTATCAAACGGTGCAGAGCAGGTAGCAGCAAGCTCGAATGATCTTGCACAGGGTGCAACGGATCAGGCGGCAGTCGTAGAAGAGTTGACGGCAACACTGGCAGACGTGGCAGATCAGGTTGCTAAGAATGCGGAACATGCAAAAGAGATCAGCAGTAAGGTAGACGGACTTGGAAGTGAGATCTTAGAGAGCAACGGACAGATGCATGAGATGGTGAATTCCATGAATGAGATCAACGAGGCATCTCAGGAGATCGGTAAGATCATCGCAACGATCAATGAGATCGCATCCCAGACCAACCTGCTTGCATTAAATGCATCGATCGAGGCAGCAAGAGCAGGTGAGGCAGGAAAGGGCTTTGCAGTCGTAGCAGATCAGGTAACCGTACTTGCTGAGCAGAGTGCAAATGCAGCGAAGGAATCCGCAGCACTGATCGATTCTTCTGTTCAGGCAGTGGAAAAGGGTATGGTGATTGCCGGAAGAACAGCAGCCCAGCTTGAAGAAGTAGCAGACAGCTCGAAGGTGATTACAGAAGAAGTGAACAACATTGCAGAGACACTTCATACACAGACAGATGCGATCTATCAGATCAATAATGGTGTAGAGCAGATCAATCAGGTTGTTCAGTCGAATTCTGCATCTTCACAGGAATGCGCGGCTGCAAGCCAGCAGATGAGCAGTGAAGCAGAGA
>CACZPJ010000094.1 GCA_902782995.1 uncultured Lachnospiraceae bacterium
AATTTTCCCGACCTCTCACACCACCGTGCGTACCGTTCGGTACACGGCGGTTCAATCAATTTAACAAGTAACACACCTTTTGGTGTAGTAATCTAACATTGAGACTAATCCAAATCGAGTTAGTCTTTCTTTGTTTATTGCAAAATTCATAACTCTTCGCTGACACACATAAGCTATTCGACTACCTGTATATGCAGTAATCCAAGCTGTATCCTTATCAACTCCAAGTTTCATCAAATTCTTTATACGATTCTGCGGAGTTTTCCATTGCTTCCAGATACACATACGCAACCTATAACGAATTCTTGCATCTAGTTCCTTACAGAGCGTTTTTATACTGCCTATCTTGAAGTAGTTAATCCATCCTCTTATAAGCTGGTTGAGCTTCTCCACCTTATAGCTGTTGCTAACACCCCAACTTCGACAGGTGAGTTCTTTCATTCTTTTCTTGAACTTCGCTACTGATTTTACATGTGGTTTTGCCTTAAACTGATGTGCTTTTAAATCAGAGTAGAAACCAAATCCAAGGTATTTAAGTCCTTGTGGTTTGTCTACTTTGCTTTTGGTCATATTGACTTTGAGCCCCAGTTTTTCTTCAATGAATCGTGAAATATTTCTCATGACTCTGTTGGCAGACATTTCACTTCTAACCATAATAATACAGTCATCCGCATATCGTACAAAATTAAGTCCTCGCTTTTCCATTTCCTTATCGAGTTCATTTAGCATGATGTTTGCCAATAATGGCGAGAGGTTTCCTCCTTGTGGTGTTCCCACAATAGAATCCTCATATTCATCATCAATCATGATTCCGCTGACAAGATACTTTCTTATGATAGAAATAACATCTCCATCTTTGATTGTTCTTCCAATAATGGTCACCAGCTTGTCGTGGTTTACTGTGTCAAAGAACTTTTCCAAGTCGATGTCTACAATCCAATCGTTACCATCATTCATCATATCAAGTGCTGTTTGGATTGCTTGTTGTGCACATCTATTCGGTCTGAATCCATAACTATGCTCATGAAACTGTTCCTCGTAGATTGGTGTTAGTACCTGTGCAATGGCTTGTTGTACAAATCTGTCTGTTACTGTTGGTACTCCTAGGTTTCTGACACCTCCATCAGGCTTTGGTATCTCCACTCTTCGTACTGGCTGAGGTTTATACTTTCTTGTCCTCAGCTGCTCCTTGATGCTTTCGTCGTTCTTTGCAAGATGTTCTCCCAGTTCTGTGTACTTCATTCCGTCCACTCCCTCTGCACCTTTGTTTCGTACGACTTGCAGATATGCTCTGTTTAGGTTATCGCTAGATAGTATCTGCTCCATAAGCGGTTGTTTTGTACCGCTTTGACTACTTGTGTCCATGCGTTCTTTCCTTTCCGCCTCGCTTGATTTGACCACCCTTTACCCGATTGGTTACGGCAGATGTTGTCATTTCTGCAATACGAGACCTACTCAAACTTATTGATTGTTCGCCCCTTTGCTCCATATCCATTACAGAGACTTCCTCACTACTATGGGCTCGGCTGACTTCTCACAGTTCGTTGTTACTAGGCTAATGAAACCTCTGCGAGACCTCCACGCTTAAGATGCGCGCTCTTTCTCTCCATCTGCTCGCCACATTTACTCTGTTCCTACAAACGGTAACTTTACGGCTTCATCTTTTGTAGCAGACTTACCAAGCGGAACCTAGCCTTATATGTGATTTCTGTTCGTCGAGCCAGAGATTTGCCTACAGCTTCCTTCAGATCCCATCTCACGATGGACACCCTTGCTGTTCAGCTATATACTTCCTTGTTACCTAGGCGTATTCGGGACTTTCACCCGTTAGAGCACGCCCATGGCGCGCAAACTACAAAAAACTCCATTCCGTATTCACTACAAGAATGGAGTTTCCCGCTTTTTGGAAAGCTG
This sequence comes from uncultured Lachnospiraceae bacterium, assembly GCA_902782995.1. Taxonomy (GTDB): domain Bacteria; phylum Bacillota; class Clostridia; order Lachnospirales; family Lachnospiraceae; genus Roseburia_C. The sequence goes on from CACZPJ010000094.1 coordinate 1,915, forward strand.
CACATATACATTCATATATAATCTAATTTTTCATAACCTTCCCGTGGTCGAATGCCTTGCGCAGCTACCTCGTAAAGACCTCCCAATCGTCTTCACGATTTTCATTATACCAGATATGTTTTTCTTTTTCATCCAATAATAATCAACCATTTTCGACATTTTCGATTTTTGTCCAGAATCCATTCTCGCAGATCTTCTTTGGCAAGACACGGACAGTATATAGTTCACGTCGGCACTTGCCATCAAAAACAAGATGGATTCCCTTTGTATAAGCACTAGACAAAGCATCCTTTTCTTCGATCACCAGCGATCCATCATACATGTTTAACAGATCCACCAGATCTGCCAGTCCATTTCCTGTACCACCGGTAGTTACTCCGCGCTCACCAAACTTCTCTAGCACCAGCTCCGGTATCATCTGCCCATTATCATATACAACAATTTCCATATCGGCTTCCTTCTTACCGATAATAACCAGTATCTTTCCATCTGTTTTGTTTACTCTCTCAATGGCGCGGATCGCATTTCGTATCATATCGCCCATAACGTTATGCACCTGAAGCTGTGCAATCTTTAATTCACGCATATCGTCCTCAATCGGTTCGGACACGAACACATCCATCACGATATTTTTTCTGGCACACTCCATGATATAATGCTGTAAATGTGAATCCAACAGCGTTATCCCAGTCGTTCCCATTAACTTATAATTCATATTTTCTCTCTTCCCCACAATCATCTGTTCCGCGTAAATCCGCTGAAATTCTTCCACAATCTGCGGATCTAACAGTCCCTGATTTTCGTTGACCACTGACAATAAAAGTGGCATCAACTCCTTCGATCTATGTAAGTCGGCATTCATTCTGCTGCTATCCTGCTCTGCTTTCAGCTTACCCTTTGAAAGGCGGTAGTGGTCGATGAGCCAGAGGATGCCGAAGATCATAGCAAAAATTATAATTATCCCGATTAATATACCTATATCCTTATGATTTTTATCATATGACTGCAATCCCAAATCTTTTAAGACAATCATTCCAATTCCTAACACATTACATATGATACAAATTCCCCTATTTTCAAATACATGGTATATCTTCCATTTCTGACTATAAATCAAAATCAAAAAACCAACCAATATTTGAATCAAAACCAATAACTCGTTTCTTTGTTCTACCGTTATTGATGATTGAAAAAGTGTATAAAGAAGTCCACTTGGAATTGCTAACGCAATAATAACAATCATATAAAGCGTGACTGTACACAACGCCCTAGAAAATAACATCAATAATTTTTTCTTCTGTTTTCTAAAACATATACAATAATATATAAATATCCAAAATAAACATATTACAGTATGTATAAATTCTCTAACTGTGAAAAACTGGATAACATATACACAAAGACCAAATAGTACTGAACATATTGACTTTTCTATAACGTTATCTTTATAGGATAAACTAAATATACAGTTTGCAATCGAAATATATAAAATTACCTCAGCTATAATATAAAAAATTTGATATATCATGTCATCACCCTTTTTTATTTTATAGCAAAAAATTATGCATGGCAACTTTGCCATGCATAATCCCTTATTTGTATCCTCTTAACCACTGCCAAAACGTATCCCAAAATGCATCCATTCTCCGTCGCCTCCTCATCTATTGATGAGGCAAATTTAGCAAGGATCCGATATTTTTCCTGTCACGACAGATCCGTTGTTTTTCCGATTCTTTCCGATTTTGTCGAATGATTTTTACCGATTGTCCCAAGTTTCCTATATTCTTGCAAAAAAGAATGGTCGATTTTTTCTGAACGCTCTTTCGAACGAAAATTGATTCCAAACCACAAAATAAAGTGTGCGCTTAGCTTTTTGCTGTATAGGAATTCCAACGGAATTTCCTATACAGCAAAAAAAGCAGATAAATGGATACGCCTGTATCCATTCATCCGCTTCTTCTTTACAACTAACCGTTACATATATGTTACTGCAAGTTTTTCTCTTAGAATCTATATTTTAATAAGATCTGTATCATTGTGTATAATAGAAAAACTGTCTCCCGGCTGTAACGCCCAGAATTTTGAAATGTCAAATCCCTTCTCTTCCAGCTTTTTTGCCAGATTATGTACCCTGATCAGATCTGTCTTATATTCCTTATTAGACTTACTGCCAAGTAAGTCCTTAATCTGCCTGATTCCATTGCAGCTACGTAATAATTCATCCTCCAGATTTTTTACCTGTGTGATACAGATCACGTCTGATACGCGATTACAGGACTTTAAAAAGTCTATATTGGTTTTTAACTCATCTATAAGTCTTTTCTCATCCTGTCCTTCTACATAATATTGTACATACTTATCTTTCATCCTCTGTTCTCCCCCGCCAGATATATTCTGACAATTTTAAATCAATTCCTCCATTTCATAGATCAGATCCAGTGCCGGTGCAGTGGAAAACAGATCATTTTCAACTGCATGCTTGATCGAATCTGTACTTCTTTGCAGTAATGCTGATGCACTGATACAATTAATTGGCGTCTCGGTATCACTGGCATTCTTTTTAAAAAACGTAAATGTATGCTTGGGCAATGGCAGATCCAGAATCTCCGTATTGTGTGTTGTAAAAAAGAACTGGTCATCTGTTTTTATTGCATTGATCAATAGGGAAAGAACTGCTTTTTCCAAATCACTATGTATGTAAGAAAACTTCTCATCACAATAGAAAAAGGTATTCTTACACTCTATCATCGTGTCAATAAAACATGCAACAGCGATTCCTGCCTTCGTTCCACTTGATAAAAGTTCTGTCGAAAGCTTCTCTCCGCTCTGAATAATCGCTGACCGATCCGGCATCCGGATCACGTATGCCTCATCGGAATCCTTGGACTTTGTTACACTTAGGATGGATGGATCTAATGCCTTTAACATATGCTCTAAAATATAATTAAACGTTTTACTGTTCTTTGGCAGATCGAGAACTGTATCCGAAGAATCTGCCGGATATTCAAAGTACCAGTGCAATCCCTGTATCTTTTCCAGTTCACTGATATAGTTATAAGCTTCGGGACGCCTGATCTCATCTAACCGTTTTGCACACGTTTCATAATTGTCCTTTTGTGTAAGATTCACAGACTTCACGTACGCATCAATATAGTGCTCTTCCGCTTCATCAACCGGATGAGGTGCAAAACTGCACTCCAGACGATACATTTTCTTAGGATCTACAATAAAATCAATCGCAAAAGAAGCCTCTCTTTTGGTATCTGCAATCGCCTCAAGCAAACCGCTTGTTGTCCTGCGTTTTGCGAAATTAAAAATATTCATCAACATCTTTCCAAATGAAGTCTTTCCGGTCGCATTTGCTCCCATCAGAATATTGACCTTTTTATAACGGAAGTTCGGGAATTCTTCCAGATATTCATTCGGTATATAGGAATTTACTATTTTCTTGGGATATGACATATTGATATGAAAATTCTTAAATGCATAAAAATTGTCGATCTTCACATCCATTACAATCATGGTTCCTGTCCTCCTTCGTATTAGTTCGGATTTCACGAAGTAATCCTCCTTTCCATATCATACCTCTTGTACACAAAAAAAGCAATCTAATATATTTATATGTTACTTTCCCAAAAAAAGAACTATCATGGAATCCCATGATAGTCCTTCTCCTACTCTTTCAGCTTCGCTGCCATATTCTTGATAAACTCTGCATTGGTTGGACGTCCGGTGTTCGGGTCCCAGTAAAATGGATAGTAGGTTTTTAATAAGGCAAGCTCCGAATTCTGCCAGACACGCTCGATTGCATTACGGATACACTTTTCAACACTGCCGATGGATGACTGGTGCTTTCTGGATATTTTCGGATAGATGTCGTTTGTGACCTGTACGTTTTCCGGCACCTTTGCATCTAAAAGCATGCAGATTGCTTCTGATATAAAAATTGTCCCTTTTTTCTTCGGACGGAAACCCAGCTTTTCGATCTCATGTTCGACATATGTCTGCCGGTATTCTTTTTCCCGTTCCACATTGTATTCGGCAGCCAGCCTCTGCTGTCTGTTGGAAAGCTTCCGCTTATAATAGGGCAGTGTCATCTCAATGATCTCTAAGACATTGACCGGTGAATAGGCACCGTTCTGCTTCTGATAGATGAAGTCCGAGCCTTTTTCCCTGACACAGCTTAACACGGCTTCCGAACTGGTATTGGTTACGGTGATGATCTCCGGAAGCACCTTCAATGCACGCCGCATATCATCTAACAGATGGATGCCATCGCCTTCTTCCAATTCCAGATCTAAAAGTATCACGTCAATCTTTTCAGATTTTAGTATCTGCATTGCCTCCGTCTGGCTTCCTGTCTTCGCCACCAGCATAAACTTTGCATGATTGTGGATTGCGATTTCAAACGCACTGCACACTGTTTCATCATCTTCCACCATTAATACCTTTATCATACGACGCTTCAACTCCTAAAAAATTATGGTAAAATCTACCAAATGTAAATCTTACCATAACTATACCTTGTCAAATATTCTTTTTCAACACATTTTTTCGTATTTGAAGCACCTATTTTAGGAAGTTCTTCCTAATCATCCAGCAGGTTCTTTACATCTTCTGCGATCTGTCCGGCAGTCAGATGATTCTCCTCCATCAGCTTCGCCGCGTCATATCTGTCGTAAAATTCCTTCTTCAGTCCAAAGTTTTGTACCTTCATATCAGAAGCACCGTAGTATGCTGCAACGCGCTGGCCAAAGCCACCCTCTAAGATACCGTCCTCAAGTGTTACCACAACCGAATGATCCTTCTTTAAGTCCTCTAACAGCTCTAAGTCAAGACCGGATGCATAACGCGGATTAATCAGTGTGACCTGTCTGCCGGTCTGTTTTTCAATCTCACTGACTGCCTCTTCTCCAAGCTGGAAGAAGTCTCCCAGTGCCAGAACGGCAACGGTATCACCTTTTTTACATACCTGATACTTATTGATCTGACTGTAATCAGATGCAACCGGATACTTTGCAGCATGTACTCCATTTCCCGGAATACTGATCACAACCGGATGCTCCTGCTGTTCGATACTCCAGTCAAGCATTGCAAGATATTCTTCCTTACAGGTCGGTGCAAGATAGACCAGCTCTGGAATATTACCAAGCATTGCGATCGTGTAAATACCAAGATGGGTCACATCATTTAAGCCAAGCACGGATGTATAATTCATAATCATGGTAACCGGACTCTTATTGATACAGACATCCTGTGAGATCTGGTCATAAGTTCTCTGGATAAAGGTCGCATTTGTTCCAAAAATCGGCTTGCCACCATTTTTTGCAATACCGGAACACATGGCAACTGCCTGCTCCTCTGCGATTCCGACATCAATATACTGATCTCCGGCTTTTTCCCTGTTTGCCTTCGGGAAGCCGACATTTGACGGAACAGCGGCTGTTACAAATACAACTGACGGATCTTTTTTCATTTTGCTTAAGATCAGATCTTCGGTTAAGGTGCTGTAATCTTCGCCTGCAAAGGTAACGGTCGGCTGTCCTGTCGTGCGGTCAAACGGCATACACCAGTGCCATGCCTCCCGGTTCTCTTCTGCCGGTGCGTAGCCTTTTCCCTTCTGTGTATGGATATGCACTGCGATCGGGTGATCAATATCCTTTACTTTTTCAAATAATGCGATCAGTTTCTCGATATTATTGCCATCTTCCTCATAGATATAATCCAATCCCATAGCACGGAACAGATTGTTTTCTGCCTTACCGTTTGTATTACGGAGTTCGGTCAGATTCTTGTAGAGTCCTCCATGTACCTCTGCGATCGACTGCTCATTATCGTTGATCACAATGATCAGATTCGACTTCATCTCACCGGCATAATCCAATCCTTCTAATGCCTCGCCACCACTTAAGGAGCCATCACCGATCACTGCGATGATATTCTCTGTTCCACCGGTTACATCACGTCCCTTTGCAAGTCCGGTTGCAAGGCTGACGGATGTAGAGGTATGACCAACGGTGAAAAAGTCATGGTCACTTTCGGATGGTTCTGAATATCCGGAAATCTCATGGAATCTGTTTTCATCCAGACAGCCATATGCTCTTCCGGTGAGCATCTTATGCGGATAGGTCTGATGGGAAACGTCAAATACAAACTTATCGACCGGTGAGTTGAATACATAGTGCATAGCGATCGTCATCTCAACCACACCAAAGTTCGGTCCAAAATGTCCTCCGGTATGTGTCAGTCTGTGGAACAATGCTTCCCGCATCTCTCCTGCTAAAGCATGAAGCTCTTCCATGGATAATTTCTTAACATCTTCCGATCCGTTTATTTTCTCTAAATACATAATAATCCTCATTTCTGCGCACGTTTTTGCCTGCGCTTATCTTTTACGCATATAGCTTAACACCGAAACCTGACTTTCAGTCGATTGAAGAATTTTTGCAATAACAGCCATTCCTGCTCCATCCTATATCCGGTAGCGGATTCGCACTTTCTTCATATATATAATATGGAAAAAAGAAATGGCAGTTCTATGAATAGTTCAAAGCGTGAAAATCTTCTGAATCTGGCATTAGATGCCACCGAACGCGAACGTGAAAAATCCTTAGAGCTTGATGTCGGGTACTCAAAGGAAGAAGATACGTGGGATGTGATCGTAAAATATTCCGGTGATATTGCTTCCATCTCCCGCGATTATCCGCAGATCTCCATTGTCATACTGAGCAACGAATATGCAATCGTCACACTGCCCCAGTCCCTGATGGATGTCCTGACTGACCGGATCGAAATTGAATACATCGAAAAACCCAAACGTCTGTTTTTCTCTGTCACGCAGGGAATCCGTTCCTCCTGCATTCTTCCGGTATACCGACCGCCATTTTCCCTAAGCGGGCGTGGCGTACTTGTCGCAGTCATTGACAGCGGCATCGACTACCTCCACCCGGACTTTCGCAATCCCGATGGGAGCACACGGATCGTTGCGCTCTGGGATCAGACCATTCCCGGCAACGGAAGCACACGGATGCCGCCGGAAGGCTTTCTGCTTGGAACGGAATTTAGTCAGGCACAGATCAACGAAGCGCTTGCCCAGCCGGAACGCGCGCGCTCTTATAACCTCGTTCCCTCCTATGATACCAGCGGGCATGGTACACATGTGACCGGCATCGCTGCCGGAAACGGGCGTGCTTCCGATGGACGAAACCGTGGTGTTGCGTATGAAAGTCCGCTTTTGATCGTAAAACTCGGCACGCCGCGCACGGAGTCCTTTCCACGAACCACCGAGCTGATGCAGGCAGTCGACTATGTGATAAGAAAAGCGCGTGCGCTTGCACTTCCGGCTGCGATCAACATCAGCTTTGGCAACAACTACGGCTCACACGATGGTACTTCCCTCTTAGAAACCTATCTCAGTGACATTGCTAGCTACTGGAAAACTGTGATCGTAACCGGCACGGGAAATGAGGGAAATGCCAGAGGACATACCGCCGGTCAACTTGCGTCCTTTAAAAATACCATGACCGAGCTTTTAGTCGGGACTTATGAAACATCCTTAAATCTACAAATCTGGAAATCCTATGCCGATGAATTCGGTATCCGTATCACACACCCAAACGGAAAAACTGTCGGAACAATCCAGCAGATCCAGGGAACACAGCGTTTTTCGATTGAAGGAACCGAACTGCTCGTCTACTACGGAGAACCAAGTCCCTACAGTCCCTATCAGGAAATCTATATCGATTTTCTTCCGCAGACAGACTATATCGACAGCGGTGTATGGGGCATTGAACTTATTCCACAACGTATCGTCTACGGGGAATATAATATGTGGATTCCATCGGCTGCTGTTTTGAATGCTGCAACCGGATTCCTGCTGCCAAGTGAGCGCACGACACTGACGATTCCTTCCACCGCTGCCAAGGTGATCTCTGTAGGCGCATATGATGCCTACTACGATCAGTATGCACCCTTCTCCGGCAGAGGTTATACCAGACAGACCAACCAGATCAAGCCAGACATCAGTGCCCCCGGTGTCGATATTATCTCTGCCGCTCCGGGCGGTGGCTACGAAACACGCGACGGCACCTCTATGGCAGCTCCCTTTGTCACCGGGGCTGCGGCACTTCTGATGCAGTGGGGCATCGTAGACGGTAACGATCCCTATCTGTATGGAGAAAAGGTAAAAGCCTATCTGATCCGTGGTGCAAGACACCTGCCCGGCTTTGAAACATGGCCGAATCCACAGCTTGGCTGGGGTGTACTCTGCGTAAGAGACAGTCTGCCTGTTTAAAATGTCAGGAAATTTTTTGAAAACTGATAAATCTTCTCATTTATGGGCATCCTATTTTTAGTACGTGGTGCTATACTTAAGTTAGTTGCAGGTAACCCAGTCAGAAAGGATGTGTATTATGGGCAGATATTATCATTTATCAAAAAAAGTAACAGACAATGAATCACAAAAGATCACAAAGGAACTCCAGTCACTCGATGATGTTGCAAGTGTGGAGATCACAGAAGATCACGAATACCTCAAGGTCGTGACCAAGGATGATCAGTTTTCCGATGTTATGGGTAATGCAGTTAATATCTGCAGCCGGATTGCAAAGGATGTGGAACTCTCTTTTGCCAGATTCGCATTTGAATAATCAGGTATAAAAATTTCCTATACAGTAAAAAGGATGTACCACCCACCAGGTTGATACATCCTTTTTTTCTATTCTTCTTCCGAAGCATTATCTAACTTAATTAACTTCGATATGATCTCTTCACAGATCTGTGTTACATTCTTGCCATCGGTTGCAACCGTAACATCTGCAACCTCTTCATAACGTGCTCTACGTTTTTCCATCAGCTCACTGATAAATTCTACGTTCATGTTGCCATTTAAGATCGGACGGTCTGTGCTGTCCTTGACACGCTCATAGATCGTCTCAGGCTTCGCTGTTAAAAGAACGATCCGTCCGTTCTTCTTCATATGATCCTGATTCTCTTCTCGCATGACAACACCGCCGCCACAGGAAACGATCGTCTGCTTACGCTTCTGAAGCTCGATCAGTGTATTACTCTCAAGATTACGGAAATATGCTTCGCCATATTCATCGAAGATCTCAGAGATTGACATGCCCTGCTTCTCGACGATCATCTGATCCATCTCGACACGATCCATCTCAAGCTTTTCCTTCAGTTCTCCGGCAACAGTACTCTTACCAGCTCCCATGAAACCGATCAGGAAAATATTGTAATCAAACAGGCTCTTTGCCTGGATCCTGCGGCTGTTTTTTACAATGTATTTGAAAATATCAAGGATCTCTTCCTCGAATTCATTATCGCCTAGCTTTGCCTCTAACGCTGCCGTCTGCTTCTTTTCCTGCTCCGGCTGTAAAATCGGGATACCGGTTGCCTTCTTATAAGCGATGATCTCCTGAATGTGTCCCATACGGATCGCAAGCTGCTCGATGATGATGTCATCACATGCTCCGATCTTCTCACGAATTGCATTTATCTTATCCATGTTCGTACCTGTTGCGTATCGCAACCCTTTCTTCTCTGTTACAGTTCTTCCGCCATTATAACAAGCACGGAAAAAAGAATCAAGCAGAATTTTAACACGTTAAAGTGTTACTCTCCCAGATAGGAATCCACCAGTGCAGGGTCTACCTTCTTCTTGATCGCATCATAGACCGGCTGGCTGGCTTCGCGCATCTCTTCTCTTGTCTGCTCGTCTAAGGTAATGACCTCTGTACCGGAATCCCTGATCGTCTGGATTCTGGAAGCGATCCGTTCATCCGACTGCTCACGCGCATAATCCTTTGCCGTCTGTGCTGCCTCACGGATGATCTCCTGCTTTTCTTCCGATAAGTCCTGCATAAAGCTGTCACTTACGATCAGTGAAATCAGATGCGGCAGATGGTTCGTCTCAACCACATATTTCTGCTGCTCGTAAAGCTTATTCGAAACAATCACCTCGTATGGATTCTCCTGTGCATCGATCGTTCCCTGCTGTAATCCGATATAGACTTCTGAAAATGTCATCGGTGTCGGACTTGCAGACAGCAGCTTCCAGAACTGGATATGGTAAGAATTCTCCATGGTACGGATCTTCTGTCCCTTAAAATCAGCTATGGATTCGACCTTATCATTCGTTGTCATGACACGGAAGCCCTGATCCGCATAGCCTAACAGTTCATAACCGCCCTTCTGATAGACCTTCTGGATACGTGCTAAAAACTGCTCGTCATCCACATGGCTCCGCACCTCTTCCATCGTATCAAACGCACACGGAAGGTCAAAAACCGCGGTATCCGGCATAAAGGTTACCTGCGGAGCAGTGTTCTGCACAACAAACGGAATATCCCCGTCCTTACAGGACTCTAACAATTCACGGTCACCACCTAAGACACTGTTCGGATAAACTGCGATCTTCATTGTTCCGTCACTGAGCCGTTCGACTTCTTCGGCAAAGCGTTCTGCCATAAGCTGCGTTACGGTATCCTCCGGGCTTGAAGTTCCAAGCGGCCATGCATAACGCTGTACTTCTTCTGTATTTTCCGTCTGATCCGATGTCTGTTTTGCCGAGCATCCGCTAAGCAGCAGACAAAATCCGACAAGCAGTACACCAATCTGTTTCATTTTCTTTTTTCTCATCTGCGCCTCCTTTTGCCCATCCTACAATAAAACCAGACTGATCGCAGGGATAAATGTGATCAGTAACAGTGCGAACAGGAAATATCCGATCATCGGCATTGCCTTTTTGGCAATCTTCATCACCGGTTCTCCGGTTAAAGAGCTTGCGACAAACAGGTTTACTCCGATCGGCGGGGTCACAAAGCCGACTGCGAGGTTGACGATCAGCATAACACCAAAATGAACCGGATTCATACCGATCTGCATTACGATTGGAAGCAGAATCGGACTTAAGATCAGGATCGCCGGTGTTGTATCCATAACCATTCCCACCAGTAACAGGAACAGGTTGATTACAAGTAACAGGATGATCTGATTCGTAAAATGATCTAAGATCCAGCTGCTGACAAGCTGCGGTACCTGCATCAGTGTAAGTACACGCGAAAATGCGGTCGATGCTGCTAAGATAAATAAAATCGGTGCATAGGTACGCATTGCCTCTACAAGGATTCCCCAGATGTCACGGATACGGATTGTCTTATAGATCACAAGACTTACAAACAATGCATAAAATACCGAGATTACCGCTGCCTCTGTCGGAGATGCCACACCGCTGTAGATACAGCCAAGTACGATCACCGGACTGATCAGTGCCCATAAGCTTTCTTTTAATACTTTAAAAAAGCCCTTTTCATGCAATGCATCGATCTTCGCATTGATCCGTTCCTTGTCCTCGCCGTATCTTCTGCAATGATAATAGGCATAAAACATCAGCATAAGTGCGATCATAACCCCCGGTATGATACCGGCCAGGAAAAGATCACTGACGGATTCCCCGGATGCCATCGCATACATGATAAACGGGATACTAGGAGGGATGATAACACCCAGTCCGCCTGCTACTGCAACGATCGCAGTGGAGAAGTCCTTCTTATAACCAAGCTCTGTTAAAAGCGGGATCGTCATACTTCCTACCGCAGCTACCGTTGCCGGTGCAGAGCCGGAAATTGCTCCATAAAAGAGGCAGGTTATGATGACCGCACACGGAATGCCTGCTGTCCGTTTTCCGAGAAAATAGGAAAATACATCAAACAGCTTCTTCGAAATTCCTCCATGTGCCATTAAGATACCTGCCAGTACAAACATCGGAACAGCCAGTAATGGGAAGCTGTCGATTCCTCCTAACATGGAACGGATCACATAGCTTGCACTCGCAGTAAAGGAACCGTCAAATGCGCCCGGAAGCGTTGCAACCACGCCAAGTGAAATGGAAACCGGAACGGCGATCAACAGACAGATTACGAATAGTATAAAAATTACGATTGCTGACATTCTGTTTCTCCTCCATTCCCTGTTTTTTCCACATTCTTCTTATGTCCGAAGGCAGTTTTCCACTCTCCGGCCCAACGCTGCACGATCCGGAATGCGGTAAGCGAAAAACAGATCAATGGTGCAGACTGTACATAGTACATTGGAATGCCACATGCCGGAGAAACCTGTCCGCTTTCGACCGTTGCCTTAAGGTACAGGAAGGCATATGGGATCAGATATACAAAAAAGATAAACTCAACCGTAAGATTTAACACCTTAAACATCGCTTTCCCACGCTTTGGGAACATCTGGATAAACTGGTCAATCTTAATGGAAATACACTTTTTCGTACAATAACTGACACTTAAAAAGGCGGACCAGATGAAAAGATACCTTGTGATCTCTTCTGACCAAGACAGCGATATGCCAAGAACATAACGCGATAATACCTGAATTCCCATGATGACTGTCATTCCGATCAGAAAAACAACCATCAAAAACTCTTCCAAATATTCATCCAGCCAGTGTAGTATCTTTTTCATCTATAGTCCCCCTGCTATATTTTTACAAGTAATTATAAACTTTCGTGAATCAGATGTAAAACCGTATTTAAGTCTGCTGCATTCATCTGTCCCGGAGCGGAAGCCTTTCCTACTGCACCAAAGGTCAGGGCAGAACCAAATACTTCACCGCACAGACGGCTGATTAAGCCTGTTCCTGCCATAGACATGGTAATGATCGGACGGTCTGCATGCTCAGATGCCATCTCTTCGGTTGCTGCAAGCAGTGTCAGTACATCCTTCTTATTCTGCGGCATCACTGCAATCTTCGGGATATCTGCACCAAGCTCCTGCATTTTTATGAGTCTGCGTACCAGCTCGTCCTTTTCCGGTGTCTTATCAAAGTCATGGTTTGACGCTACGACCTTGACACCATAGGAATGTGCTGCCTCAATGATCTCTTTTACCACGTCATCACCGGTAAATGCTTCGACATCCACCAGATCCACCAGACCGGTTGCTGCTGCACGCTCATTTAACAGTGCATAATCTGCCGGAAGAATGGACTTTTCGCCACCCTCTTTTGAGGTACGGAAGGTAAACAGGATTGGTGTCCCGCCGAGTGCAGGACGAAGCTCTTTTAATACATCCACCACCTGTGCGAAGTCAAACACGCCCTCGAACCAGTCTACACGCCACTCTACCACATCCTTTACAACACCTTCAAAAGACTTTGCTGCTGCAAGGATTTCTTCTTTTGTCTTTCCAACGATCGGAACACAGATTTTTGGAACGCCTGCTCCGATCTTAATTCCTCTTACTTCTACATAATTGCTCATATTCGATTCTCCCTCACTATTCTGTGTCTGCATTCTTTAATAATGTACCATATCTGACATTTACAAACAATGCCAGTACTACTCCGATTGCTGTGATCACAATGTTCATCATCATAACACCGGAAGCACTCATCTTACCTGCTGCTGTTAAGATTGTGTAGTTAGACAGAGAAGATGCGATCATGATAATGGATGTGATCGTACCCTTAAACTTCGGGAAAAGATCATTTACTGTTGCAGTTGCAAGCTGAAGTACACCACCTGCTGCAAAGAAGCCTAATAAAAATGCTCCTGCCATACACATTGTCTCTGACTTTGATACATATACCATGATCAGGGCTGCAAGTGAAACACCCGGGTATACGGCCAAAAATCTTACGGACTTGATCTTCATGGTAAAAATTGCGGTTACGATGATCGCAACGATTGTTCCGGTAGAATATAAGGACTGCATTCTGGATGGATCTGCCACACCGGCAACATCCTTTGCAAAAGTCTGTGCACAGTTTAACCATAACTGGAATGTAGCGGTACAGGTAAATCCAATGATGATCAGTGCAAAGCTTTCTACGGAAAAATGTGCCGACTTGATGTTCTCAATAAAGGACGTCTTTTTTCCGCCCTCTGTCTTTCCTCCGCTGACACTTGGTACAAAGAAAATGATGACACCGATAATGATGATTGCAACTGCCAGTGTATATAATACCGTATGGGAGCGGCTCATCTCAAGTCCTTCCGATGCTGCGATAAATCCAACCACAAATGGAAGTGCTTTCTGTCCTAATGCTACAAAAAGCTTGGTTCCCATGGTAGCAAGTCCTGTTCTTGGAGCCATGATCTCAACGGTCTCCGGAATTACACCACAATCTAAGAAGGAGTTTGCAACACCACCAAGGATCGCTGCTGCATATGCGACCTGCCAGTTTGGTGAAAGTGCAATTCCTGCAAAGAACATTGCATAGGTAACTACACCAATGATCGTACATACTTTACGTCCGAATTTATCGGAAATCGGTCCGGAAAACGGAAGGGTGATCAGACGTCCGAGTCCTAATGCTGCGGATACGGTTGTTACGATACCGATGTTTGCTGCAATGTCCGAATAGCCCCACTGTCCGACTAATACTTCCTTGATTGCCTGCTGTCCTAAGATCGCACATCCGATTCCGTGTATAAAATAGGTCAGGTATAAGATGATCGCTGCCGGATAATATTTTGCCTTTGACTGTTTTTCCATTCTTTTTCTCCTTTATTTTTGCATTAATCGCCGTATTTGATATTTAAAACTTCTTTCATGTGCTCGATCGGCATATCCCTGCCTGTCCAGAGCTTGAATGCTGCTGCACCCTGGAATAACATCATGCCAAGTCCGTTCTGTCTCTTACATCCGGCTTCTCTTGCCATGGCTAAGAACTTTGTCTCAAGCGGTGCATAAACGGTATCACAGCAGATCAGATCCGGTCTTAAATAAGAAGTATCCGGCAGCCATGTCTGTCCCTCTAATGGCTTCATACCCATTCCGGTTGCATTTACTAACATATAGCTGTCTTCGATCTCTTTTCGTAACTGCTCTTTGTCATCTAAGTCATATAAGGCTGCCTTGCAGTCTGTTTTCTCATTGATCTTACGGACCGTCTCTACTGCATTATCCCAGAACTTGTCATGGATATTGAAAATTGAGATCTCTTTTACACCATCCAGTGCTGCCTGGATCTCAATTGCAGTTGCTGCTCCGCCTGCTCCGGCGATTGTCATCTTTTTGCCGATCGGATCAATGTCATAATCCTTTAATGCCTGCATGAAGCCGATACCGTCTGTGATATGTCCGGTTAAAACGCCGTTATCATTTGTGATGGTATTTACTGCTCCACATAATTCTGCTGCCGGTGAAAGATGATCTAAGTACTGTCCGACAACGGTCTTGTTTGGCATAGATACGTTTGATCCGACCAGCTTTAATGCACGAAGTCCCTTTACGGCATCCTCTAAGGTGCTGTTGTCTACTTCGAATGCAAGATATGCATAATCTAATCCAAGATATGCAAATGCTTCATTATGCATTGCCGGTGAACTGGAATGTCTGATTGGGTATGCCATTAATCCGATAAGTTCTGTGTGTCCTGTAAGTCTCTCTGCCATAGTTTTGTTCTCCTTTTTGTTTGAAATGAATACGAATTTCTCTTTTGTTTTCTGTAACCATTTAACGATGTCTGCCCACATTGTTAAATTTATAACAACCTCTGTTACATTTATTATAAGCCATCTTCACCTATACTTCTAATGCTTATTTTGTTGTTTTTTAATAGCATTTATGTACTGGTTATGGTATCATTTAACCAAAACAGCGTATTCATATTGTTTATTTTATACATCCTATAGACATTATCTATTAATCAGGAGGTTTTTGATTATGACGCTCAATCAATTGTCCTACTTCTATGAAGCTGCCACCTTGCAGCATTTCAATCAGGCAGCCGAAAAATTAAATATTTCCGAGCCGAGTCTCAGCCGCTCGATCGCATCCTTAGAAGATGAATTCGGCACCACTTTATTTGAAAAAAAGGGGCGCAATGTCATTCTCACCAAGGCAGGACAGATCTTCTTAGAACATGTTTCCCTGATCTTAAATGAAGTAAACCGTGCAGAAGCGAAAATGCACCAGCTTGCAAGTGACGGCGGACACATCGATATTGCATATGTATCGCCGCTTGCCCGTACCTATATTCCGCATACCGTCCGCACTTTTCTCGCACAGGACGAGAACCGCAATGTTACCTTTAACTTTCATCAGGACATCACGTCTAGAAATGTTGCCGGCTTAAAAAACGGTTCCTATGATCTGATCTTTGGTTCTTATGCAGATAACGAACCGGGAATTGAGTTTGTTCCTATTATACGTCAGGAGATAGTTGTCATCCTGCCGCTCCACCATCCGCTCACCAAAAAAGACACCTTGGAATCAGGTGTCTTTGAACAATATCCGGTCTTAGGCTACGACCGTACCTCCGGTCTTGGCAAGTATACGCACAGCTTTTTCAAGGAACATGGAGTCAGACCGAACTTTATCTGCGAATCACCGGATGAAAACGGAATCGCCTCGCTTGTAGCTGAAAACTTCGGGATCGCCCTTGTCGCTGATGTGGAATCGATCCACCGGGATGACATCTGCATCCGTTCCCTGATCCCATCGGAAGCCATCTACCATACCGTATACATGGGCTATATGCGCGGCAGATACCAGCTCCCGGCAGTACAGCGGCTGATCCAGTTTGTGCGTATGAACCGGCATTCGTTTTCGTGACTAAAAGATAGGGTGGAAAAAATACTATCTTAACTTATCCTTGTCAACATCCACAAAATTTATTTCTTTGCTCCGAATTCCGAATCTAACATTTTCTAAATGTTCTGCCAAGATATTATTCCCGACCGCAACCGCAAAAGACGTGACGTCCATGTCCCGGCTTTTGCTTGCGGCAACGTCCATGTTGCCGCATTGCTCATCACCCTACAGAACATTAAGAAAATCTAAGATTCTCCATAAGTCGCAAATTCATAAACTTTTGTGGATATTGACCGTTATATGTGAATAAGAAAGAATATCTTCTCCACCCTATATTTTTCTAACGGAAGTGTGTTGTCACATACTCCGTAAATGCCTGGATCACCGGTGACTGATAGCGTTTTTTCACCTGTGCAAGGTATACGGCACGTTCGTATTCCGGACTTGTGATCGAAAGGGTCTTGACCGGAAGTGTCTTAAGGATCGGAATGTCCGGCATGACTGCGATACCGAAGCCCTGCGCAACCAGTCCTGCCATACTTCCATCCTCCTCCATCTCAAATGCGATCTTCGAAAAAACATTGATCTTCTCATAGAGCTGATCGATCACAGGTCTTAAACCACTGCTTTTGGAAAAATAGATCATCGGCTCGTCCACTGTATCATGCAGATCCACTGAATCAATCATCGCAAGCGGATGCTCCCTTGGAACGACTAACACAAGCTTCTGGCTTCCGATCTGTGTAAAAGAGATCTCCGGCTCCTTATCCTGATAGGAAGAAAAGACCACATCGTACTTATCCTCCTTTAACCCCTGCAGGATATCCGGTGTCGCACCGACCGTAAACCGGAACTCAATATGATAATCGGGATATGCATCTAAAAATTCCCGGACGATCTGTGGCGCAAAACGGCTGCCCATCGTATAGATGTATGCAAGCCGGATCTCCCCCTCCCTGCTTCCGTTTAAAAAGCGGGTCCGCTTGATTCCATCCTCAAGCACCTTCAAGGACTCTTCTACATAAGGAAGAAATGTTCTTCCATACTTCGTCAAAACAACATTCCGTCCTTTTTTTTCAAACAGCCTGGTCCCAAGCTCCTGCTCTAACAGATTCATCGCGTGGCTTAAGCTTGGCTGTGTAATCGCTAACTGCTTCGCTGCTCTTGTATAATGTTCTTCCCTCGCTAATGTCACAAAATACTGCAACTGACTCAGATTCATCGAAAATCCCCCTTTTCCTGCATTCACCATAGCACAATTCATAGTTAAAATCTATTGATTTTAACAAAAAAACCAATTAGACTTTTTTCTCTTTTCCGATTACAGTGAAGTTAGCTAAAAAATACGTTTGACAAAAAATTATCAAACATGACCGTCTCATAGATCTGCCCGAATTACATGAGACAATGCCACATCCCTTACTTCGACACCTTTGGGATCACGGCATGTTTAAAGCAACCTCTTATGGTACATCCTAAGTAACCATACAACATCGATTCCATCGTAGAGGAGAAGATCAAATGAAGAGTAAATACCATCATATTTTTGAACCAATGACAATCCGCCGCATGACCGTGAAAAACCGTATCGTTATGACACCAATGGGAACGAATTACGGTGAGCAGAACGGCGAAATGAGTTTCTTACACATCAACTATTATGAGCAGCGTGCCAAGGGAGGCACCGGTCTTTTGATCGTTGAGAATGCCAGCGTTGATTCCCCACAGGGATCAAACGGAACCACACAGCTCCGTATCGACTTAGATAACTATATCCCGAGATTATTCAAATTATGTGAAAATGTACACAAGCACGGCGCATGTATCGCGATCCAGTTAAACCATGCTGGTGCTTCCGCAATGTCTTCCAGAATCGGAATGCAGCCGGTATCCGCTTCTGATATTCCATCTAAGGCAAACGGCGAGATTCCTCGTCCATTAGAGAAGGAAGAGATTCTTCAGATCGTGAAAAAGTACGGAGAAGCTGCAAAACGTGCACAGATCTGTGGATTTGATGCAGTCGAGATCCATGCCGGACACTCCTATCTGTTAAGCCAGTTCCTTTCCCCGCTTACCAATAAGCGTACGGATGAATTCGGCGGAAGCCCGGAAAACAGAGCACGTTTTACCAAGCTCGTGATGGAAGAAGTCCGTAAACAGGTCGGACCATTCTTCCCTATCTTCGTCCGCATCAGTGCTGATGAAATGATGGAAGGCGGTAATACCTTAGAAGATACCTTAGAGTACTTACAGTACTTTGAGAAGGAAGTCGATGTATTTGATGTTTCCTGTGGACTGAATGGTTCTATCCAGTACCAGATCGATGCAAACTACTTCCCAGACGGATGGCGTTCTTATATGTCTAAGGCTGTTAAGGAAAAATACAACAAGCCATGTATCACCGTCGGAAATATCCGTAACCCACAGGTTGCAGAAGATATTCTTGCCCGCGGCGATGCAGACTTCATCGGAATGGGTCGTGGACTGATCGCAGATCCGGAATGGGTAAACAAGGTAGAATTCGGCAACGAATGCGATCTTCGGAAATGTATTTCCTGTAACATCGGTTGTGCAGGACACCGTATCGGTTTAAACCAGCCAATCCGTTGTACAATTAACCCTGCTGTTAACAGCGGTGAAGATTATATGAAGAGAAAGATCACAAAGCCTTGCAACGTTGTTGTCATCGGTGGTGGTACTGCCGGACTTGAGGCTGCCTGCACTGCTGCTGAGGTAGGATGTACCGTATTCTTAATTGAGAAAAAGCCGGAGCTTGGCGGACTTGCTTCTGTGATCTCTAAGATCCCGGATAAGAACCGTCTTGCAGACTTCCCGAAGTATCTGATCCATCGTGCTTCTAAGCTGCACAACCTTTTTATCTTCAAGAATACCGAAGCAACGGTAGAGCTTGTAAAGAGCTTAAATCCGGACATCATCGTAAATGCTACCGGTTCCGTACCGACACTTCCACCGATCACAGGTCTGCATGATCTTGTAGATAAGGATGATACACAGGTTGCTACTGTTCTTAAGATGATCGAGCGTCTGAATGAGTATCCGGAAGACATGAACGGAAAGAAAGTTGCCATCATCGGTGGTGGTGCTGTAGGTCTTGATGTTATGGAATACTTCGCACCGAAGGGCGCAGATGTAACCATGGTTGAGATGCTTCCGATGATCGGAAACGGCTTAGACCCTGTTACGAAAAATGATACCGCCTGCAAGATGCAGAAATACAATGTAAGACAGATGACAAATACGGCTCTCTTAGAGGTCAAAAACGACCGCTTCTTAGTAAAGAATCCGGAGGGTGTAGAAGAGGATGTTCCATTCGATTACGGATTTATCTGTCTTGGTATGCGTGCAAACACACCGGTATTAGCTGACTTAGAGGAAGCCTTCGAATCAACAAATGTTGAGATCATCAACATCGGTGACAGTAAGCGTGCAAGAAGAATCATTGAAGGAACTGAGGAAGGTAGAAATATCTTAAACGTTTTAGAGAGACACGATTTCTTCTAAAAATCAAATAAAATTATTTTAATTTTTTATACAGGTCAAATTACACCATAAATTCATAATTCATGGTGTAATTTGACCATTCTATACTATGAAATATAGACTCTAAAATAAATGTTGGAGTAACGAATTATATTTGAGACGTATTCAAATCTCAAATAACAAAAATGCACAAATATGTAAAGCAAACATATTTGTGCATTTTGTCATTCTAATTTGTATAAATCTTCCTAGCTGAAAAACAGTTTCTTTACATCTTCTACCGGCATATCCTGTCCGGTATAGAGCTTGAAGGCTGCTACGCCCTGCCATAAGAGCATGCCCTTTCCGTTGATGCAGGTACAGCCTGCTTCTTTTGCTTCTCTTAAAAGCTTCGTTTCTTCCGGATTGTAGACTGCATCTGCAACTACGAGTCCCGGACGGAATGCGCTTAAGTCCTTGACAACGCTCTCATTTTCCATTGGCTTCATTCCAACGATCGTAGCATTTGCAAAAATATCACTGTCTGCGATCTCTTCTGTCATCTTCGCGGTATCTGCGATGTCATAGACATTGACTACGATGCCCGGTACTTCTGCACGGATCTTCTCTGCGGTCTGTAAGGTTCTCTCGAAAAATGCATCCTTGATATTGAAGATCGTGATCTCTCTTGCACCATCTAATGCACACTGTACCTGGATGGCTGTTGCAGCTCCGCCGCCGCCTGCGACTGTGATCTTCTTGCCCTTAATATCGATTCCGTGATCCTTTAAGTTATGTACGAAGCCTTCTCCGTCTGTGATATATCCGGTCAGCTTTCCGTCATCATTTACGATCGTGTTGACTGCACCGATGATTCTTGCTGCCGGTGACAGCTCGTCCATATACTTTAATGCCTCTGTCTTACATGGCATCGTTACATTACAGCCACGCATCTTGAAGGTCTTCATTGCATCGATGGCAGCCTTTACTTCTTCTACCTTTATATCAAAAGCAACATAGGCATAATCTAAGCCCAGCTTCTCGAAGCTGTAGTTATACATCGCCGGTGAGCCGGAATGTCCGACCGGTGAACCAATTAATGCCAAAAGTCCTGTGTGCCCTGAAATTCTTTTCTCCATTTTTTGTTCCTCCATTTTTTACTAAACCTATCATAAACTGTTTTTTGCTATCTGGCAAGACTTTTTTGCTTTAAACCGCGAAAGTGGATAAATTTACTCCATTGCAGTCTCTGCGTCTACGATATTTCCTTCCGCTGAAATCGTAATACCTTCCGATATATTCTGCATATACTGATACAGGTTCTTCGCATCCGCATCGTCCATAAGCTTTGTACAGCCGCCTGTCGCATATACCGGGATCAGACGGTCTGTTTCCTCACCGGATGCGGTAAGCGTCACCTCAACGGCAGCGGAACGGTCGATCTGGGAACCAAAAATAAAGTTGCCAAGACTGTAGCAGATCATACTTCCCTTATAATACTCGATGCCCTCTAAGCAGTGCGTATGTCCACCAATCACGAGATCTGCTCCTGAATCAATATAATTTTTGGCAAGACTCCTCTGATAATCCTGCGGATATTCCTCATACTCCACACCCCAGTGAACGAAAACAACCACATAATCACAGGTTTCTTTTGCTTTTTCAATCTCTGCGCACAGAGCAGTAGAATCATAGGTCGTAAAGACCCCCGGTGTCTGATTATCGACATTCCAGCCCTCGACCGGTATCACACGCGATGCCGCAAGAATACCAATCTTATGACCACCCACGTTAAACACCTGAAGCTCTTTTGCACGCGATGCACTTTCTCCTGCCCCGACATAACGGATACCGGCCTGATCTAAGGTCGTAAAGGTATCACTTAAGGCTTCCTTTCCATAGTCTAAGATATGGTTATTGGCAAGGGATACAATATCTACACCTAACTCATTTAAGGCTGATACATAGGACGGATCTGCACGGAAGGTGAACAGTTTATCCTCCATCTGTGTACCACGCGTACTGAATGGGAATTCCTCATTTACCATCAGAATATCTACATTCTCCATCTGCTGTCTGAGCTCCGGTGCTACGACCGCATCAATCCCGCCACCTTCATAGCAGGCAGAAAAAGAATTGGCAAACAGGACATCCCCTGTAAACATCATCGTGATCTGCTCCTGATCCGTCTCTTCTGCCTGTGGCTCCGTTTCGGTTGTTCCGCTTAGGTTCTCCTCTGTCTGATCGCCTTCTGTCCGGTTTTCTTCTATCTGATTTCCCCCGATCTGATTTTTTCCTGACTGTCCTTCTGCGGTTTTGCTCTGGTCCGTCTGCTCACTTTGCTCCTGCGTTATCCCTGCTTGGGATGTATCTGTCTTATTCGGAGTCCCGGTTTCATCCATCCGGCTTCGGATAACGAAAAATCCTGCTAAAACTCCCGTCAGTATAAGAACAAGTATACACGTAACAATGATATGCTTTTTCATATGTAACTCCTGTCATATTATGTTTATTTGTAATGATTCAGAACCTCTACACATATATTCGCAAAAAGCGCACGATAACTCGTACTTTCTTGCTGCTATCCGTTTCATTTTACTCATAAAGGATTATGGGTAAAGAAAATAGAATACTATTAGGGATTCATTTTTTCGATGAGCCAATATGTTCCACCAAACCGTCTTTCTTCATTTTATTTACATGATAGCGAACTCCACCAATTTTCACGGAATACAAAATTTCCTTTCAGATTGATTTTACCATCTGTAACCAGTGTTTTCATGGTAATCTTACCTCATTCGTGCATTCTCCTTCCATATTATCGTCTTACACGAAAGCTTCTCATAATCCGAACTTATCGGAAGTTGTATCTAAAAAAATATACTACTCTGATATAAAGTCGACGAGATTCCGGTAGTCTTATCTCAAATTTTGAAATCAGATTTATTTAATCCGTTTCTGAATATCTTCAACAGACGGCAGTTGCTTTTCCAGATCATCCGGCAGGCTGCTGGTTATTTTGTATTCGCTTACACCAATCGGCTTTGAAATATCTTTAAGCGAATATTCTGCAACTACGTTATTCTTGCTTTTGCACAGAAGCAAACCAATGGACGGATTGTCTTGCTCTTTTTTCAAAATGCCGTCCACCGCTGACAGATAAAAGTTTAGCTGACCGGCATATTCTGGCTTAAAATCGCCGGTTTTCAGTTCGATAACCACATAACAGCGTAGATTCAGGTTATAAAATAGCAAATCAATGTAAAAATCATCGCCACCTACATTTAAGTGATACTGATTTCCCAGAAATGCAAATCCTGTTCCAAGCTCCAGAAGAAGCTTTGTGACATCCCTAACAAGTGCCTGCTCAATATCCCGTTCAAGCATATCTTCCCGGAAAGGAATAAAATCAAAGACATATGGGTCTTTCATGGTCTGCATTGCAAGTTCACTCTGTGGAGATGGCAAACGATGTTCAAAATTTGTGACTTTGTCCGCCAGAACCTGCCGCTGATACAAGTTGCTTTCAATTTGATGAACAAGAACATTTCGAGACCAGCCGTTCTCTACGGTTGCATTTGCATACCAGATATGCTCTTCCGCAGTTTTGACCTTATCCATCAAAGCAATATTATGATACCATGTAATTTGTGCAAGCACCTCTTGCACAATTTTTCTATCAGAAAAACGGGCGGCAAACTTTGCCATATACTTCAGATTTCGGACAGAATACCCCTTTCTCTCGGGAAAAGCTATCTGAATATCATAAGAAAGATTATCAATAAATTTATTTCCCCATGTTTTGTATTCGTTAATGACCGTTCCAATATCATAATAGAGGAGCAGCAAATCCGAATTCGCATGAATCGTTGCACGATATTGTGCATCCTTGATTTCTTGCTTGATGTTTTCAATAACAGAAAGGTACTCCTGTGTATTCATTAGCACACGCATCGCCTCGCTTTCAGATAATTTTTATCATTATTTTGTAGTAATATTATTCTAATCCTTGCTAACCCAAATATTCTGGCATACTTCAGGTCCTCCCATAAGCACACGTTACCTCCAATACATCATCAAGTCTTTTTGATGAAATTTTCAATTTTGTATTTTTAACATTTAATATTTTTGGCATGATATAATGAGTCCAAAAGGACTCATAATGTGCAGAAAACGTGCACATATATATGATATAGTACATTTATAATAAGTATATTTCTTTATGAAAATAGTTTCAAGCTAAAATACAATAGCGGAGTACATTGTTTACACCATCACTGAAGAATAAATTTCTGAAAAAAGATAAAGAAAAAACACCCAAAAGGTGTTCGTGTTACTTCCGGTGTTACCTCTAATTTAACGGTTCTAAGAGAAGTGCCATTCCAAGCTCCTTTCACCAGTAAAATCAATGGTTCCAACCGATATTCATTTTTTAATGAACAGGAAATGAGAGAATCGAACGCTTAGCCCCGATGGGATGCTAAGCGTTCTCCTGTAACCTTATCTTTATTTGGTATAATTCTTATATCCAACTTCCTGAAGCTTCTTATCCTTGGCAACTACCTGCTCCTTTAAGTTCTTCGAATACGCTTTCAGACGCTCTAATAAAGCTGCATCTGAAGTAGCAAGGATCTTTGCTGCAAGAATTCCTGCATTTGCTCCACCGTTGATGGCTACTGTTGCAACCGGAATTCCGGTTGGCATCTGTACAATCGAATACAGGGAATCACGTCCACCTAAGGAAGTGGTATGCATCGGGATACCGATTACCGGCATCGGGAAGATTGCTGCACACATACCCGGAAGGTGCGCTGCCATTCCTGCACCTGCAATGATCACCTTAAAGCCCTTTTCCTCTGCGGTCTTTGCATACTCAAAGAAAACATCCGGCTCACGGTGTGCAGAAATAATGGTCATCTCATAATCAATGCCTAATTCTTCTAAGATGTCTGCTGCCTTTGCCATAACCGGCATATCTGAATCACTACCCATAACAATTCCTACTTTTGCCATGTCTCTATCTCCTTTTCCTCTGTGAATACTATTTGTTTTCTCTAGTATACACTGCTTTTCCTAGAAGGTGAAGTAATATATAATTATAGTAATTATTAGTTCTGCTAATCATTGGCAAGCAGTGGCTCATTCAGCTTCTCCGTTCCCGGTACAACAAACATACCATCCCGGATCACATCCTCGGTCGTTCCATCGCTTCGGATCACCGTGATACAGTCTAATTCATCATACGGGATCGTAATATCGGTATGACAGTTAAAATATGCCTTGCCCATATCTTCGCTGCGGAGTGCAGAGATCTCATTTTCCCTTGCAACGATCTCCTTGCCGTCCGGATTATAGGTAGAAGTATCCTCTTCATGGGAGTAGCAGGTATCTCCGACTGCAAAGTGCGGTCCGGTCTTTTCTGCGATCAGAATCGGCAGCTTATCTGCGATCTGATAATCACGAGCCATCTTATAGGCGGTCGTATTCGTTCCGATCGCGAACTCGCCCATTGGGAGTATCTCATGGAACATCAGCACATTTTCGTATATATATTTCTTATTTTCTTCTTCACTGTCAAAGTTCTTACAGGTGTAATCCGTGATCCGACCATCGGTAAAGGTGATCTTAAGATCCACGTACTTCAATTCATTCAGGTAGACCTGTGATACATGCAGGACTCCGTTCGTACCCTGTAAAACAGGGGAAGTAAATACTTCACCAACCGGGATATTGACATCTGCCACGCAGTTTTCAAAGATTGTCTCCTTTGTAGGATCGTTCAGATGATACAGACAGACCGTAAGATCCGTCTCGTTGTCTCCCTTTCCGGTGATATGCACCTTTTCGCCGGTGTCTAAGACATCGATCAGCTTCTGCTGCATGTCACGATAGAGCATATAGTCTAAGGTATTTAACTCTACCGTTTTGGCAAAGATCTCTTCAAACTGATCCCCGATCGACGGAAGTGGGAATGCAATGATCGTGAAGCTGCGTTCCTCTCCCGGAATATATTCATTCGTGATCTGTCCTGCCATCGATGCATAATAGACGTTCAGATGATTCTGCTTCTCATCATAATGCAGCACACCCGGTTTATTTTCCGGTTCAAACGGAGCTTCGCCAAACACTTCAATGACCGCAGGTCCGCCATGCTTTTTCGCCATCTCCTTATGATGCTCATATGCCATCCGCAGCGTCTCTAAGCGGCGTTCCACGAATGCCTTATCCATATACAATGCCTTATCATCCTTATGATCATAGTCAAACTGCTTGTTGACCGCACGCGAATAACATCCGCGCTTTGCCTTGCCGCGATTTCGAAAAGAAGTCACTGCATCCCGGTAAATCGTTGGCTTTAAACCGATTTTTTCAAAGTTTTTTACCGCAGCACGTACCATCCGCTCCATACCGATCGGATATTCCACACAGACCGTTGCCTTTTTCGCAATGTCCTTCCCGGTTGTTGCAAAACCGATCCGGTATCCTTCCGTATAAGTATCTGCCATCTTCTGTATCTCATCTTCCGGAAGTGTATTCAGATACTGCGCTAACCGGATCTCGTCCTCACTGATTGGCTCGCCATAGGCATACAGATAACGGATGTCACTTAAGTCGCTTTGCATTAAGATCGTTGTAAAAAAGTCATTCTCCGGCTCTACCATTTCCCGCACACTCTGTTCGGAAAACACCTCGCTGTAATCATGGAAAAACCAGTAAATTGCCTGCTGCACCTCACGCGGGGATGTTCCCATCTCATCCTCAAAACAGGTATAAACCTGTGAAAAAAGTTCACAGAGGATCGTGTAATTCAACTTTCTTCCCTCATATGCGTAAGAGATCAGCGCGCGCAGCTCTGCATAGAGCATGCTAAGCATTGAACCATACTCTGTCCCTAATGCCTGCACGGCATATGCCGGATTGGCATAGCTCTTTTTATAATTTTCTACCGTAATATCTGCATACAGCTTCTGATTCGTATTCTGTAAGTCTTCTAAAGGACTTGCGGTGATCGTATCCGGCTCTAACTTTCCGTCCTGCTTCTGCATCAGTACCTGATACGTGTCTAAGATAAACTGTGCTGTCTTTTTAAAATAATCTGCAAACGGTTCTTTTACGGTATGCTCCTCCACAATTCCGTGAATCCGCTCGATGACCAGTTCTAACCGTTCTTCTACCTCTTCATTTTCCACTGCAAAAATCTCTTTATAGCTCATATTCCTGCCTCTTTCTTTCTGCTGTCTGATCCCGTGTCGTTCCTACAGGATTCCACCCACATAAACTGCAATCCATATTCCAACCGAGACAATGGATAACACAAGTGATGTGTACGGAATCACCCGGAATGTTTCCGGCTCACGTACACTGCCGACCGCTGTTGCAAGTGCTGCCACCGACATCAGGAATCCAAACACACCGGCACTTCCGATATAGATGCCGGCATTGCCTCTTTCCAAAAAGGAAAGCCATGCCATCACACCAAATCCTGTAATTGAAAGTATTGCCAGAATCATTGCAAAAATTCCTCTGCCTGAATGTGTTTTCTCTGTAAACTTGTAATTATGTCCACCACGATGTTTTTTACGTGTCATTTCTCTTTCTCCTCAGGTGATTGCGGATACAGTCTGCCAGCCAGAAGCAGAAATACCCGACCGCGCCACCAATCGTATTTAAAATCAGATCATCTACATCAAAGCTTCCGACCTTTGAAACAAGCTGGATGATCTCCACCAGCAGGCTGAATTCCATACTGTAAAGCAGCACCCGCCAAAAGTTCCGGCTCCGGTGCGACAATAACGGGATCAGCATTCCATATGGTACAAAAGCGATCACGTTGCCTGCAAGATTAGCAAATACCGCAAACGCTCCAAGAGTTCTGCGGTACTTTAAGAATCTTCCAATCTCCTTCAGTGGTACAAGATTATAGTGATAGGTTCTTCCTGTGTAGGTTCTTCCCGTTACCTCTGCAAAAAACAGGAAATAAGACAGTAGAATCAGATATATTCCAAATAGTACCCACGCAAGAATGCGGAGTACCTTCCGAGTTCTGTTATTCAAAATTATTCCCCTATCCGTTTCGATAGAAAAGGCGGCATTTCAGCCACCTCCTATCTGATTATATGCACATATCCTGTCCGGACATCCATATATTTATTTTGCACCATACTGTTCATAATATTTATCGATCGCTGCCTTGATCTCATCGTTGATCACAACCTTGCCATGACATGGCTTGTTGTACAGGCACTCGGTTACTTCTGCCATGGATACGATCGCTCTTGCCGGGAATCCGTACTTATCCTGGATCTCATCTAATGCAGTCTTCTCTGTCTCTAAGCCCTTCTCCATACGGTTTAAGGAAACCATCAGACCTAAGATCTCGACCTTTGCCTGTGCCTGGATGATCGGGAAGGTCTCCGCGATTGATTTTCCGGATGTGGTAACATCCTCGATGATCACAACGCGGTCACCATCCTTGATCTTGCTTCCGAGTAAGATTCCGGTGTCGCCATGATCCTTTACTTCCTTACGGTTCGAGCAGTAACGGATCTCCTTGCCATATAACTTATCAAATGCGATCGTGGTTGCCACACTAAGCGGAATTCCCTTGTATGCCGGTCCGAATAAAACATCGAAGTCTGTTCCGAAGTTATCGTGGATCGCCTTTGCGTAATACTCACCTAAACGTGCAAGCTGTGCGCCTGTCACATACGCACCTGCATTCATAAAAAACGGGGACTTTCTGCCACTCTTAAGGGTAAAGTCACCGAACTTTAATACTTCACTATCTACCATAAACTCAATAAATTCCTGCTTGTAGCTTTCCATTTATCAAAAACCTCCTGTGTATGTACTTTGTAATTCAATTTCGTTCCTATTCTACCATAAAGATAGGGCGGTTTCAATGTGATTATGCAAGACAATGTATAAAAAGAAATAACATCCAACGGTGATGTGGATGCTATCTCAAGAGTAATACTCAATTATTTGTATTCATTTTCTTTCTGTTTCTTTTGCTTAACCACTAAACAAAGCAATCCTGCACCTGAAATGCAAAGTACAATAAACCACAAGTCTGCACGACTGGTATCTCCTGTCTGGAGTGTTGCTCCTATCGTTCCTGTACCTGTATGATCCTTCTTATCCTTGTCCGCTCCGGTTGTACTTCCATTGTTTCCTCCATTTCCACTGACTTGTGCATTCTGTTCCTTTCCATTTTCCGGATTATCTGACGATTTATCTTTCTCTTTCTTAAAATCATCCGGCTCACTCTTTGCAACCGTAAAGGTTGTACCAGCCGTACCATCTGACCATACCATTTCAAATGTATGCTTACCTTCCGAAAGCGTATCCAGATAATCTGCCTTTAATGTGATAATGGTAGAACCCTCTTTCACTGTATAATTCTTACGATCAAGAGCTTTACCATCGACCCTGACCCCGACAAACTTCGCAAAATCTCCATTTCCCCGGATAGAAAGGTTTCCATCGGAATCTTTGATCCACTGACTGTCCGCTCCATCTATGATCTTATAGGATGTCTGCTCCGGTTCCGGCTTTGTTTCTGGTTCCGGTATCGGATCCGGCTCCGGTGCTGGCTCTGGTTCCGGCTTTGGTTCCGGCGTCGGGTCCGGACTGGTAATCTGTTTAAAAGCTGCTTCGATCGTATGATCTCCCACTACATTTGTGAATGTATAATCTTTTGCAGGTGCTTCTTCCTTACCATCTACTGTCAGTGCAGCAAGCTCATATCCCTCGTCTGCCGTAACAGTAAACGTCTGATTCTCTCCTTCCGTTACGGTTACCGTACCATCCGGTGATATGCTGCCACCTGTTCCTGCCGCTGCCCGGATCACATATCTGTTCGCCGGGATGCGGATCGTATAATGAAAAGCTGCTACCGGACTATCTGCCAATCCATCTCTTACTGCGATTGCCTGAATCGTTGTATCAACGCTTTGACCTGCAATCCCCTCTACGGCAATCGGTTCCGTATACCTGACCGTATTTGCAGCCGGCTTTCCATCTATCACTTCTGGGATTGTGCCGTCCGTTGTATAGTAAATGACTGCATCCGCTGTCGACGAAGAAAGCGAGATCCGCTGGTTTTCTGCATAGATACCTGCTGCCGGATTCGCAGCCGGAACTCCTGTGATGTCAGCTGCCTGAACTATGACATTGATCGTAACCTCTAACGGAAGCTGATCTGTATTGGCAACTTCCTCCGGCAAGGTTATGGTGCCTTTTACCGTAAAGTTCTGTTCTGTCCGGACATCCGGATCATAGCTTCCGCTGACCAGATCCGTAAGATTCCAGTTTACTTCCGCAGTTGTAATATGTTCTGACTCTGTTTCGATCGTAACCGTCTTTGGCAACCCAAGTGCTTCGGCCGTCCTTTCGGTACCGTTTGCAACACCGGATACCGACTGTGGTGCTGTAACCGCAATGAGCTTTGCCTGATTCGATGCATAGGAATTCGCAGCTATTAACGTTCCATCTGCATCTAATGCCTTCTCTTCTACACTACCATCATTGATACGTACATCGGTATCATACGTCAGATAATATCCCATCTTCGGTGTCAGTATCATGTGTGCCTTATAGCACCATGGATAATAATTGGCATTCCCCCGGATCGGATTGTTCATCGTGTCTGTCCAGGCTAAGGCTGCATGTGCAATTCCCTTTGTCTGACAGTCTGCCTCGGTACGCAGTGCCTGCTCTCCCTGCGGCAGATAAATGCTGACATCCACCTGTGGAATCCTCTGGTTCAGGGTGATCGTGCTTCCCTTCTGGATACCATAATCCTCTAAATCCGCCTGATTGCCCTGTGTATCCGCTTCTGTAAGTACCTTGTCTTCAAATACCAGCTGCTGGTCTGCGGCAGCAATCCCTGTCTTGTCCGCAATTTCTTCCTTCAATCCAGTGATACTCTGTGCAGGATCATAGTTTGCATATGCCTGCTTTTGTGTATCTCCATCATAATATGAGACTGTAAGCATCGGCTTTTCGGTTGCATTTACTGCATAAGCAAGACCATCACTGTCTGTTGCCTCTAACCAGATTCGGCAGAAGGACAGATCTATTGTTTCAAGACTCACATTAAAATCTGAATGTGGATTTATATTTAATTTCTTTAATAATACAGACTTCATATCTGAAACTGATATGGTCTCTACCCCATCAATTTTCTTACTGTAGTACCAATCTAATCCACTATCATTCCCCTGTACGACCAAAGAAACTGTACCTGTTGCAGATGGATCTTTTTTTGCAAAAATCAACCCGGTTTCTTTTTCATAAGCAGCATCTCCGATCTTCTTATCTTTTCCGTCAAAACGTAATGTCATGGCACGTGATACCCATGGTTTTCTCTCACATTCATCTCCCTGACTATGAGCTCTCACCGCTCTTTCCTTCACAGTATCATCAAACATTTTTCCCGTATCTTCCTGATCTGTTGAGGCAGCATGTGCCGCGGAGGCAAAGAGGACATTTGACAGACTCAGGTTCGCTGCCGGATAAACATCTCCAGTAGAATTTGGAATCTTCCCTCCCTCACTATCCTGACCGAGTACATGTATATAATAGCTATTTCCCTTAACAAGAATATCACGCAACCAACACATCCGATCTATTTTCATCTCATAGGTGTAGTTAGATATAGAAAATTTTATATCATCACTATTTCCAACTTTAACCTTGTCACTATGTGACTTATCTGTTTCATCATCGACTGTTGGCAGATACAGCTTATCTGTGATACTGTACTCTGCTCCATTTTTCCGGTCAATGGTTTTCACCATCGTAGCATTCATCCGCTTCTGCTCTGCCTTTGAAAAATAACTGTCATCTTCTGCCAGTGCTCTCAGGCTTGCACGCAGGCTGCTTGCCCCATAGTGATTTGCATATACTTCTATCGAACCTGCCTTGCTTCCATACCCTGTCCCGGCTGGATAACTGTATGTCCGGTTATTCGCATCGTTCTGAAACATCCGATCTGACAGGATCGGAGTTGCCGCAAGAATCGCAATATTATCTCCACTGATGCCGGAATCTCTTCCGAGAATATACCATTTTTCCGGATCTCCATCTTTATCCTTTCCCCAAAGTACCCAGTCAAGCTTATTCTGATCACCTTTCTGATCCGGTATATAGTCATTCATCAACTCGTCCTTTGTTGCATAGGCAGTCACTGTGCCTCTATAGCTGTCTGCCGCCTGTACCTTCACATCCTTTGACAGGATCGGAACTGCACCCAGTGTCAGTACAGTCGATAATACAAATGCAATGCCCTGCTTCCATCGTTTTCGATTTTTCATAATCATCCTCTTTTCTCCACGCGTTTTCATACAAAAAATGCCTCTTTACAGAGCATTCCTGTAAAAAGGCATCTTACTCTTCACAAGTAAGTTTAGCAGATTGTGATATGCTTGTCACTGGTTCTTCTGATACATGATTCAATTAATCTAAAGTCTCCGACAAACAACCCTCTTTCAACTCCAATCGTCCTGCACACTTTTCTTTGAACTTTCGAAATTTCGAGCTTTGAATCTTATGTGTTCTTGCCTTACTACAGACAATCCGATAAAAGAAACTATACTCTTTTAATTCCGGTCTGCACTTTTGTTCTCCGGCTTCTAATTGTCCGATAGCTTCATCTATATTTCCACCTTTTAATTCAATCAAATAGGCTTTTTTTCTACTATCATTAATCAGTATATAATCGCAGCATTTCTCTTGCTGAATCAATCCACCATCAAGTCTATAATGTCTTAAATCAAATTGCCTCTTCGGATTAGTCGCCCGATGCTCCACCTGTGCACCTTTATCCCTCGAAACGACGATAGCCTGATTTTTTTCACACAAAGATTTTTCCCGGCTAAGAAGCATCCTACTTCACCTCCGCTCCGGCACTATAGTATAAATCGACCATTTTCTCATAATCTGTATTGATTGTCTCCGATGCGCCATCAATAATATCATTATTGATAGCTTCAAATTCATCATCCGTACACGAATCCATTTTACCATCCTGTACATAATATGCAGACATCTTTTGGAAATCTAGCCATTTTAAAGGATCAATCACTTTACCAAGCTCAGTAAGATCCACTTTTTTTGAAATCCGATTTGCATACAACATATTATTAATTGTTCCTAAAATATATGGACTATGTGTTGTCAGAAGTATTTTATTGCCGTTGTTCTTAGCCAGCGAAATAAATTCTGTAATCAATTTCTGGGCATTTGGAAACAGATGTGATTCCGGTTCCTCAATAATAAAATATGATTTTTTATTATTGAGCAAATAGTAAAAGACTACGTTTAAAATCCATACTGCTTCCTGTTGACCGGAAGAAGCAAAATTGATCTTGACATACCGCTCTTTACCAACCTGCAATCTCTCTTCTCCATCAATATTTCTATATTCACCATGTAAAATCTGTTTCATTAGTTCAGCACTTTGTTGCAGACATTCTTTATCTATTTTTATATCCGTTAATTCAATCTTATTTTTTATCAGCTCCTGTAGGCTATTGGAAAAAGAAGGCTTTAATTGCATGATTCGTTCAAGATAGTTTTGTGTACAATAATCCAGACTCCTTTTTTGATCATCATTCATCACACTATACATAAACATTAGTTGGGAACTGAATAATGTCATCATACTTCTGCCAGCCGGAATATAAATAACTTCTTCACAATTTCCAAAAAACTCATCAATACTTTTCTTTAAATCTCCATTATTACATATGTGAGATAATTCTCTCAATTGTAAATCATCATATTTATCAAGGAATTCCCTCAGTTCTTCACTAAATTCAATCCAAATATAATTCGGAGCAATCGGATCATTTTTTAAACAGATTTTTATATAGATTGAAGTCGTATAATAATATTCCACTGACATATGTTTATCCATACACCATGTAGAGCCAAATGTTTGTAAAAAGATAGAACGAATTTCCTTTATCAAGCGGTTTTTTGTAGATAATTCCAATGTATCCCCTTCACTAAAAAAACGCTTGTTCACCTGCATGGATATAAGATTTTTCATATTCTTAAAGAAAAAAATACTTTTTGCAATTGTGCTTTTTCCGGATGCCTGTGGTCCTGTAAAAACCATAAAATCATTAATTTCCAGGCTGCAATAATCTATTGGACCCAATTTATTTATTACTATTTTTTCCATAGTTCAACACCTCCAACACCTTGTTGTCTATTTCGTTCTATATTGAACCATTCTCTTTGCCATTTTATCATTGATATATTGGCAAATCAACACTGTTTTCTCTTGCACTCTGATCTCATATATACTATAGTGTAGACAATCTTTTTTACATATACTTTCATAGGGAGGGATTTTATGATCACGATCATAGTTTGTCTTTTTATATTAACTCTGCTGCTCGGGCTGGCATTCAAGCTGACCGGGGCATTATTAAAAGCCTGTCTGTGGCTGTTTGTCTTTGTGCCGGTCGGGCTCTTTCTTGCCTGCCTTGGCATCATCTGCTGCTGTACGCTCATTCTGATCCCGGTTGGCATCTCACTTCTTAAGACCTGTATGCGTGTGATCATTCCTTAATCTGTGCTTTTTGATATGCATGTGCCTTTTTTACAAAGTTTTTGGCAAATGCCGGATTTGACGGATAGTACAGATGCGGAAATCCCAGCCAGTAAGCATCCTTACTTAAGATACACGGATAGGATCTTCCGGTCACCGGCTTGGTTGCAATGCAATCGCTTCCGTTATCACTGCTGTCAAAATAATGGAATTCATGTGCTCTTATCTTCGTATGCTCCGGCAAAAAGTTACTGCACTTCTCCTCCAGTTCAATATAACCGAACCGCACCAGTCTGCCCATGTCCTGACAGGTTCCGTTTAAAACCCCGGCCATCTCATATGCCTGATTCTTCTGATCGTTTAAAACCGTATGCAGATATAGAAAACCACCACACTCTGCTACTGTCGGCATACCATCTTCAAATGCTTCCCGGACTGCCTTTCGCATGGAATGATTCCTGCTTAACTCTTCCACATACAGTTCCGGATAACCACCACCAAGCAGAATGCCATCACAGTCTTTCGGCAGACTTTTCTCATGAAGCGGAGAAAAATACTGTAAAACTGCACCATATTCTTCTAACAGCCGCAGGTTGTCTTCATAGTAAAAACAGAAAGCTTCATCCATGGCGACTGCAATCTTACAGGGATATTTTTCTCTGACCTGTTCCTGCTCCTTTCGGATACCGCTTCCATCCTCTGCTTCTGCTGCAATTGCAAGTATGACATCCATATCAATAGTCTCACGCAGTCTTCCTGCCAGTTCCGTGATCTGTTCCTGGATTCCATCCAGTTCATCCGGCATAACAAGTCCCAGATGTCTGCTTTCTAATCTGCAGTCTTTCTGCTCCGGAAAATAGCCTGCTACACGTACCGGAAGTTCTCTTTCCAACAATGGCTTTAGTATCTCATAATATCCCTTTGACATCCGGTTAAGCACAATGCCCCTGATCAGATGATCCGTATCATACTGTAGAAATCCTGCGATCAGTGCCAGCACGGATTTGCCCATCCCCTTTGCATCCACTACCAGTATAATTGGTGTCTGCGTAACCTTTGCCAGATGATAGGAAGATCCCTGCTCATAGATACCGCCTAAGCCATCGTATAATCCCATCACACCTTCAAGCACCGCAAAATCTCCCGGCTGTCTTCCGGAAAAAAAGAGCTGTCTTGTCATTTCCTCATCCGTAAAAAAGGTATCCAGATTCTTCGATGAAACTTTCAGAACCTTCTTATGAAACATCGGATCTATATAATCCGGCCCACATTTATAGGAATACACCGGCTTTCCCATATCTTTTAAGATCTGCAGCATTGCACAGGTAATCATCGTCTTGCCACTGCCGCTTTTCGGTGCGGCTATCATAAACCGGTTTATTTTCATCTTATCTCCATTCCTGCGCTGCCTTTTGCGCATATCACTTGCGTGTGAAAAATCTATTTTTTCACACTAGCTCAAAGAACCTTTTACACATCTTCAAAGGAAAATGCACAGATCCAGACCGGATTTTCTGCCTGCATCAGATGATACTGTCCAATTTTACCAGAACGGCTTGCCTGTATCTGTACCAGGTCCGCATCCGCGATTCCATAAGATAAGAGTATCTCATGGATCTCACAGATAGTTTCCATGGATACCGCATTGATCACAATACGTATCCTTGGATTTTTCGATCTTAAAAAATCCAGGATCTCTTTTAGATTTCCACCGCTCCCCCCGATAAAGGCATGCGTCGGGGCTGGGAGATCCGAAAGTCCGTCCGGTGCCTTTGTGTGGAGGATATGAATATTATCCAGTTCATATCTGTCCTTGTTTTTTTGGATCAGGGATACGGCATTCTCCTTTTGTTCCACCGCATAAACGGCAATATCATCTGATAACAGAGCCGCTTCCACTGCGATCGAACCGGTTCCACTTCCGATATCATAAAGTATGGAATCCGATCTTAGATGCAGCTTACAGATACTTACCTGCCTTACTTCTTCCTTTGTCATCGGTACTTTTTCCCGGATAAAACCAGTATCACGCAGGTGCGGCGTGACATACCTGCCCTTTGGATTTGGATTCTTTACAAGGCAGATATAAAGTCCCTCTTTTGTCAGTTCCATACACTCCTCCGGGGTAAGTTCCAGGATCCTTTCCTCCGGATAGGTAAGCTGATACCCGGCAATGACCTTACAGCTGCTTAAACCATACTGTCTGTCTTCCTCTAGCAGATGCCCCAATGCATTAACATCCGACACACCGGACATCAATAAGAATGTCTTTTCTGCCCTGCTGATGCGCGCTGCAAGATTCGGAAGTTCTATGCCGTGAATACTGCAGATTTCTGCGTCACTATAGGACTCCCCTGCCGCTGCTGCAAGACAGGATACGGATGAGATACCTGGCAGAATCGTGATATCTGCATGAAGTTTTCCGGTATCGATTTCCTTTTTCATTGCCGGATAAAGATTTTTGCATCCACTGTAAAATCCGGTATCACCGGAAAAAAGGATTACAACTTTTCCCTGTCCTTTTTCAATCAGATATGGAATGATCTGCTCTGCAAGATAATAAGGTTTTTTTTCAATTTTTGCCGTGTATGGCCCGATCATGCGTTTCGCACCAAGTAAGATATCTGCTTCCCGTATTGCTGCAACAGCATCTACCGTCATGCCCGTATCCTTTCCCATACCGATACCGACAAGTGTGATATGCATCCCGCATGGATCCGTCTCCTTCTCCGCTGAATCAGCGGAATAATCCGGTATCAGATATTTACATACCTCCTGAAAGGACATTCCCTCTTCCTTCTGTGGCTGCCCGATTACATATACCGGAATGTTCCGGTTCTTTGCGGCTGCAATTTTCTCCCTCCAGCCACCTGCTGCTCCACTTTTTTTGGTTACCAGACACCGGATATCATACTGTTCGAACAACGCTTCATTTAAGGCAGTATGAAAAGGCCCCTGAAGTGCTAAAATATGCTTTCCACGAATCCCCTGTTCCATACACAGACGGATGCTTTCGATCCCCGGAAGCACACGTACATACAATCGTTCTTTTACCTGCTCATCTGCACAATAATCAGCAAGTTCCTTACTTCCCGTGGTAAGCAGAATATTCCCATCTATTTTTTTCAGTGCAGATGCACACGCTGCATGATCCTTAAAACAAGTGACCTGTTCATAATCCGCTTCTAAATCTGTTTCCCGCTTCAGACGGATATAGGTGATCTTAGCATCATCTGCAACTGCCGTCTTTATGTTTTCTGTAACTGCCGTCGCATATGGATGCGTGGCATCGATCACTACCTCATATCTGTTCCTGCGTATCAACTGCTCTATGGCAGCACAGTCCATACGTCCCATATGGACCTGTGCATATGGATGTTCCTTTAAAACAATTTCACCATATTCTGTTGCAACGCATATGGTATGTCTGATTCCGGCTGCACACAAAGTCTCTGACAGCTTTCTTCCCTCTGTTGTCCCTGCAAAAATCAGTATCTTACACAATCTGATATCCTCTCCTTGTCACAAGCTTTCCATCGATTATACGCGTTCCCATACTTCCGATAAACACCGTCGTAAACATATTTACCTGTGCATCCTTTAACTCTCCTAACGTACATACCACATACTTTGTGCCTTCACGCCCGATATTTTCCACATAGCCACAGGGTCTCTCCGGTTCTATGGTACGAAGCAGGATCTCACACGCACGCAGCAGATAATCTTTTCGCTTATGGCTCGATGGATTATAAAGTGCGATCACAAAATCACCCGCAGCTGCAGCCACCAAACGCTTTTCAATTTTTTCCCATGGAGTAAGCAGATCACTCAGACTTATCGTACAAAAGTCATGATTGAGTGGTGCCCCAAGCACTGCTGCCCCGCTGTTTGCCGCCGTAATCCCCGGTATAACTTCAAGCTCTGTCCCCGGATATTCCTGACCGATCTCATACATCAGGGATGCCAGTCCATAGATTCCCGCATCTCCGCTGCATACAAGTGCCACCACTTTTCCCTTTGCAGCTTCCGCAAAGCACATATGACACCGCTTCCGCTCCTGACGCATCGGGGTCGTGAGCAGTTCCTTATGTCTGAAGGTATCTTCTAAAAGCTTGATATAGACCGTATAGCCGATGATCACATCTGCCTGTTTTAACACCTCAATTGCCCTTTTTGTCATCATATCTTCACTTCCCGGTCCCATACCGACGATATAAATCCTGCCCATATATCTGCTCCCTTCTGTCAGTTCTTTGTAAAATCTTCCTTTCCATCCGCCACTTTTCCTGCAACCGCCACGGTCACACCATCATAAGCATGTTTCCGGTACACAAGTTCACCCTTCCCGTCACATGCCAGGACTGCTGCCCGCTCACATACATTATCCGTACCCACATGCTCCCTTACAAAC
Organism: uncultured Lachnospiraceae bacterium; assembly: GCA_902782995.1. Classification (GTDB taxonomy): domain Bacteria; phylum Bacillota; class Clostridia; order Lachnospirales; family Lachnospiraceae; genus Roseburia_C. The sequence continues at coordinate 40,928 of CACZPJ010000094.1, forward strand.
TCAGATGCCGTAAAATCTCCCTTTAACGTCATAAGCTCATCTGCCGTATAAGTGACAAACCGGATTCTGTTTTGTCTGCTCCATGTTAAAATCCCAGGCTCATCCTTTTTTGCATCAACCGATGCCACCACACCCAGCTGGTCTTTGGATATTCCGGTTTCTGCAAGACTCTGTGCAATCGCTTTTTCAATCTTTCTAACATCTGTGTTTTTCTTACATCCTATTCCAAGCACGTACCGCTTCTGCACCAGATACAGCAATACGTCCTCGGATGCCAGGTCTTTTTCTGCGGATATACGGATATCTGCTGCCGCTGCAGACGGCTCCTCTATAAATTCCGTTTCCGGTGGAAACTCTTTTTTCCATTTATCTATGGCATCTTTTCCACACCCCGGATCAACCGATACCGTAAGCTTCTCTCTGGCGAGAATTTTGGCCGATATTTTTGCAATCCCTTCTTTGTTTCTGATCGCAAGATCATTTTCTCCCGCAAAAATATCAACTGCAAAGCTGTCGTTTAGATCGGTTGCCGTTGTAAGTACCGCAACTGCATGAATCCACTCTGCGATCTGTACCGCCAGTGCATTTGCACCGCCTATGTGGCCGGATAAAATCGGGATCACAAAATGTCCGAGTTCGTCTATTACGAGAACCGGACTGTCTGTCTGCTTATCCCGCACTGCAGGTGCTATCGCCCTTACTGCGATTCCGCAGGCTCCAACAAAAATAAGGACATGTTTCTCCTGCATCCGGGCAGTCCCCCATTCCTCAACCGGAGCCTCCACATAAACCGGAGCTTCTGCCAGATTTCCACATGCGGGATCTGCATGTTTCATCCGTGAACACTTGGTAAAGACCTTCACCTGCATACCGTGCTCCTGTAAGATTCGTGCAATCTCACAGGAGCATGTAAGTCCCTTACCGGTAAAACTGATCATACTGATTACCATGTTCTTTTTTTCCTGCATATTACCTGTTTCCTTCTTCTTCCTTTGCTTTACGAAATTCTGTTGAAAAATCTGCGGCATATAGTCTGGACTTTTGATACTTCTGATGCGTGATGACATCACCCACAAGCACAATCGCTGTTTTCGTTATGTTGTGTAAGCGGGCTGTTTCCTCTAAAGTTCCCACCGTACATACATATGCCTCTTCTTCCGGCCAGGTTGCCTTATATACAAGTGCAGCCGGTGTATCCGCACGATACCCGCCAGCTATCAATCTTTTGCCAAGTTCTGCCAAAAGCCCTGTGCTTAAGTAGATCGCCATAGATGTCTGATGTGCTGCAAAGCTTTCGATACTTTCCCGCGGTGGAACCTTTGTACGTCCTTCCATCCTTGTAATGATCAAGGACTGTGAGATATCCGGCAGCGTATATTCCAGATTCAGCGAAGCTGCCGCTCCAAAGCACGCACTCACTCCCGGACAGCTTTCATATCCGATACCAAGCCGGTCTAATTCATCCATCTGTTCCCTGACTGCTCCATAAATACTCGGTTCTCCGGTATGAAGCCGGACGGTACACTTCTTCTTAACCTCCGTCTGCTTCATGATTTCTATTACTTCTTCTAATGTCAGCTTTGCACTGTTATAGATCTCACAATCCTCCTTCGCATATTCCAAAAGCTGTGGATTGACCAGTGAGCCTGCATAGATAATAACATCCGCGTGCTGCAACAGCCGCATTCCTCTTACGGTAATGAGGTCTGCTGCTCCTGTTCCTGCTCCAACAAAGTAAACCATTGTTCTGCCCCCCTGCTTCTTGCCAGTTCGCCAAATTCATTGGCATACATAATACAATCTATCTGAATCTTACCTCTTCCACGCTTATCTAAGTAAAAACATATACGTTCCATGGCATCTTCCATGACTGCCTCTGATTTTCTGCACTCCTTTAGTATCCGTACGGCTTCTTCTGTCGTAACACATGCTAATATCTTTCCTGCGGTCGGAAGATCTGCTCCATTTTTTACAGCCAGAGCACATAACAGTTCCATCCGGCAGTCTGCCTCACGCGAATGTGTATTCATGATCCCGCCTGCCACTTTGATAAGTTTTCCGATATGCCCTGTGATAAGCAGTCTCTGAAATCCCAGCTCTACTGCCATATCAATTGTTTTTCCAATAAAATTACTGCACTTTACACTTCTGTCAAGATCATATCCATAGGCTTCTTTCATAAAATCAAGTCCATAATTTCCCGGTGATACCGCAACATAATCATAACCGAGTGATCTTCTCTGGTTTAATTCCACCCTGATCGTATCAAGGATTGCCTGATTGCTCATCGGCTCTACTACTCCACTTGTTCCAAGAATCGAGATTCCTCCCACAATCCCAAGTCTCGGATTGAAGGTCTGCTCTGCAAGTGTATCTCCACCCGGTACTGAGATCTCGACAAAAATTCCGCCCTGATAATCCAAAAGCTCACAGACCTCCTGTACTTCTTTTTTGATCATCTCACGCGGAACATGATTGATCGCGGCATTTCCAACCGGCTGATCTAATCCCGGCTTTGTCACTCTGCCAACACCAATCCCTCCGTCTATATGAATGGTAAGCTCCTTCTGTGGGTGTGATTTTTGGACACTTACCCTGGCATAGATCCGCATACCTGTCGTGACATCCGGATCATCACCACCATCCTTGATAACGGCACAGCTTACCTCTTTTTCATCCCTTTGAATATCTATGATATCGGCAGTATATGGGATTCCCTTAGGTGTCTCAATGGTAATCTGTTCTTTTTTCATTCCGGTTAACAGCATATAGGCTGCTGCCTTTGCTGCTGCAGCAGCACAGCTTCCCGTTGTAAAACCATACCTCATGTCTGTCCACCTGTTTTATCCTTCCCGCTTCACCATAGAGTAAATCAGTGCGTTACATATGGCTGCCGCAATGTTGCTTCCACCCTTTCTGCCACGGTTCACAATATATGGAACATCCGTTTCCATAATAAGTTCTTTGGCAGCTTCTACATTGACAAAGCCTACCGGAACACCGATCACAAATGCCGGCCGGTAGATCCCCTGTTGTATCATTTCATAGAGCCGGATCAATGCAGTCGGTGCATTTCCCACTGCAAAGATCACAGGCTTTTCTATCTTAGAAGCCATTTCCATGCTGACTGCTGCCCTGGTTGTCTTCCGCTCTTTTGCAAGCTTTGCCACCGTCTCATCTGCCATGAAGCAGTGAGCCTGTCCGCCAAAGGCCGCAAGCAGTTTCTTATTTACTCCGGAAAGTGCCATGTTGGTGTCGGTTACAATATCCGCACCTTCTGCAATCAGCTTTTTTGCCTTTGTAACTGCATCTTTCGAATAAGTCAGTGTCTTTACATATTCAAAGTCGGCACTTGTGTGTATGACTCTTTTTGTAATCGGTTCCTGCTCTTTTGGCAGGACAATATTCATCTCGAAAAGCTCTTTTGTTATGATCTCAAAACTTCTTTTTTCAATCTCCATCGGCTGTAAATGCTCTATCTCTTTCACTATACGCCCTTTCTGCCTTCCATAAACTGCACACTTTTCAAAAAATCAGTGGATTTCTGCTTCCGTCAGCATCTCATAGATCTGATCCATATTAAGATATTCGCGTAATGTATCTGCAAGCTTATCGTACTGCTTTTCCTTGAAGGTCTGATAATCCTCAAACACACCATCGGTGATACAGATATCCTTCTTTTTTGCCAGAACTCTTATGATACATTCTGCAACCGCTGCACTGTCAAAAAGTCCATGCACGTACGAACCATATACATTTTTTCCATCCGTTATCACATTTTCTAATACAGAATGCTCCTGTACCTGCTGTGCGGTGGTACTACCCATATGTATCTCGTAACCGCAAAAAGTAAGTCCGGACAGATCCTTGAAAACACCTTCTAACTTTGCAATACTGCCTTTTACCTGACAGCGTTTTTTCTGTTTCTGTAAAACAGTTTTGGTTAAAAGCAGTTCCATTCCCCTGATCGCGCCGCCTTCTTCCACTGCATCCGGATCCCGGATGGTACTTCCAAGCATCTGATAACCACCGCAGATTCCAAATACAGGAATCTGCTTTGAAAGCTTTTTGACCTCTGCTTCGATCCCATTTTGCCGCATCCACTTCAGATCTCCCATCGTATTCTTGCTGCCCGGAAGAAAGATCATATCCGGATGATGCAGTTCTGCAGCCGATGTGACATAGCGCACGCTTACCTCAGATATCTGTTCAAATACATTAAAATCTGTAAAGTTAGAGATCCTTGGATATCTTATGACTGCCAGATCAATGAGACCCTCACTTTTTTTCGTAAAGCGGTCTGTCAGGCTGTCCTCATCCTCCAGTGACAGATCCATATACGGAATAACACCTGCGACCGGCACCTGTCCTCTTTCCTCTAACATTGTAATGCCGGGATCTAAGATAGACTTATCTCCCCGGAATTTATTGATGATAAGACCTTTTACCCTGTTCTTTTCTTCCTCGGTAAGCAGCATCAGTGTTCCTAAAAGCTGTGCAAAGACACCTCCCCGGTCAATATCGCCGACCAAAAGTACCGGCGCATTTACCATTGCTGCCATCCCCATGTTTACGATATCATTTTCCTTTAGATTGATCTCTGCCGGACTTCCCGCACCTTCGATCACAATAATATCTGTATCCGTTTCCAGTTCCCGGAACGCCTTTTTGATATCCGGGATCAGACTTGTTTTATACTGAAAATAGTCTTTTGCCGCCATATTTCCAAGCACCCGGCCGTTGACAATTACCTGTGACCCTACATGATTGGTTGGTTTTAACAGGATTGGATTCATACAGACCTTAGGACGGATGCCTGCTGCCTCTGCCTGCATGACCTGTGCCCTTCCCATCTCAAGACCCTCTTCTGTGATATAGGAATTCAATGCCATATTCTGGGACTTAAACGGTGCCACCCGGTATCCATCCTGTTTAAAGATCCGGCAAAGTCCGGCTACCAGAAAGCTCTTACCGGAGTTTGACATTGTCCCCTGTACCATGATTACTTTTGCCATATTTCATTATCCCTTACTATCCATTTCATTGATCCGCTGTTTTCCGACACTGCCGGCATACTCCCAGAGCTTACGGTTATAAGATTCACCTGTTCCGAAATCTTTCCTGCAGCAGATGACCTGCTCACAGGAATCAATCAGTTCCTTTGCAAGATGAACCATCTCATCGCTGACCGGTTCAAAGCTCTGCGTGCAGACAGCCTTTGCGGACAGTGCCTTTGCCACCGGATAATCAAGATCATTTTCAGCAATGATCCCGGTATAAAACGGAATCCCCTGTCTCTGATAATGCCGGAATAAACCACGTCCGCTGCCTCCCCCTGCAATGATAAATACCCGTGGTGTTCCCTGCGCTTTTTCCAGTTCGATATCCTCATTTTCCTCATCATAATACCCTGTGTCTATGGAAAACAACTGCTTTATATATCCCTCCTGGAATATCTCATCCGGACTGCCATACCGGTCCACATATCTGCCATTCACACAAAGTATCTGATCAGAGATACGCTCTGCAAGTTCTAACTCATGCAAAGACATGATAACCGTAAGGTTTCTTTCCCTCTTCATGCGCTGTAGTATGGATAAAAATTCCAGTTTATACCGGATATCCAGATAAGAGGTCGGTTCGTCTAAGACAATGACCTGTGGCTTTTGACAAAGCGCTCTTGCTAGCAGGACACGCTGTCTTTGTCCGTCACTGATCCTTGTAAAATCCTGATCCCTGATCGCGGTAATATTTACAAGTTCCATTGTCTCAGATACGATTTTTCTATCCTGTGTACTCAGCAGTCCAAACCTTCCGGTATACGGATACCGCCCCGTTGCCACCACATCTTCACATGTCATAAGCTCTGTCCGGATACCTTTTGTCAGGACAACTGCCATTGTCTGTGACAGTCTGCTTCCTGACATCTCCTTTAAACTCTCTTCTCCGATATATACCGTACCGCAAAGCATCTTCAGCTGACGCGTCAGACTTTTTAAAATCGTTGACTTTCCGGCTCCGTTTGGTCCGATCAGCGTCAGGATCTCTCCCTGCCTTAACGTGAGATCAATATCCTGTATCAAAGGCTTTCCCTCATATCCAACTGTCATTTTTTCTACTTTAAGAAAATATTTCATCCAGCATTTTTCTCCTTGTTACGTCTTATCATGACCCATAGAACCACCGGGGCACCAAAAACAGCCGTTACTGTACTGATACTAAGCTCTGTTGGTGCAAAAAGTGTTCTTGCAAGCAGATCACAAAACAGGCAGAACACCCCTCCACCAAAAAAACATGCCGGAATCATAAGAATCGGCTTTGCTGATTTTAACATTCCCTTTGCCAGATGCGGTACTGCAATTCCGACAAAGGAAATCGGTCCGGCAAATGCGACAATACAGGCTGAGAGAATACTCGAAAGAATCACCATTGCTACACGAAGTGCCTTAATATTCACGCCCATGTTTTTTGCATAGGACTCCCCTAACTGATACGCCTCTAAAGGCTTTGATAAGAAAAATATCACACACACGGTAACAAGTGTTACTACACTCATGACAAGCACATGATCCCATGTCGTACCGGAAAAACTTCCTCTTGACCAGTTATGAAGGTTCACAATATCTGCATCCTCTGCAAAAGTAACCACAAGTTCTGTGACTGCCGAACAGATATATCCGATCATGACTCCGCTTACTACTAACATCGACATGCTGCTTACCCGTCTAGACATTAACAGGACAAATCCCATAGACAGCATCGCACCCACAAAAGCTGCCACGATCATTGCCGCTGAACTGACCTTCACTGCATGCCCCATAAGAAACACCATAACAAGTGCCACAACCATTTTTGCCCCGGAAGAAATACCAAGCACAAATGGTCCTGCGATCGGATTGTGAAAAAAAGTCTGAAGCAGATAACCCGCTAAGGCTAACGCACCGCCTAATACCATCGCAGCTATTGTTCTCGGCATCCGGATATCTCGGATGATACGCCCTGTCTTATCGGTTGGATCTGATAGTACTGCCAGAAAATCCGTAATTGAAATACGAACCGTTCCGATACATATATTCAGGATCATAAATACGGCCACTCCGGTAATCAATACCGTAAATGCCGCAAAATATCTTCTCTTACGTCTTTGTTCCATATTTTCTCCGTAATATTTTTCCTGTTACTTCAAACGAAAAAGGTACTTCATCTGATTCTCATCTGCACCGGTCAGCATCGCATGCATATCACCGATCATATATCCGATAGACATCGACTGCTGATACATATCGTTTGTCGTACACCATACATTGCCATTCTGCACTGCCTTAAAATCTGCAAGCACCGGACATTTTTCAAGCAATTGGTCAATATTATCCACACCGCCATCAATCGCACTGTTATAGATCAGATAATCCACATCCTTTGCACCATTATAAAAATCTTCTAACTGCATATTCATGGTGGATCTGCCCGGTGTCTCATCGGAAAGATCTTCAAAGATATATTTTCCACCTGCAAGAGCGATCATCTTTGGCACATAGTCTGTACTCTTTCTTACCTGGGCAAGTCCATTGGAAGTAATATAGAAAAAAGCAACTGTATTATGTGCACGATCAATAGTATCCTTCTGATCCTCCTGTACAATCTGATCTACGATCTGAATCTGCTTTTGAAATACCTCTTCTGCCTGTTCTTCTCTTCCGGTCAGTGCACCGAAGAACTTCACCCATTCCATTCTGCCTAACGGCTCTGATTCATAACTGGAATATTCGATAACGGCCGGAATATCAAAATCTGCAAGCATCTCCACAACTTCCGGAGAATGCGTGATCATTTTATTTTCGATCGCAAGAGAACAATTTTCAGAAACAAGCAGCTCATAATCCGGCTTGCTGTATTTTCCGGCATAGATCAGACTGCCATCCTCCATTGCCTTTCTTGCGCCGTCAATGTACCAGCCATCCTTTTTCTGTGCAGAAAACCGGATCTGACCAATCGCATCGATCTTATCAAACATATCCATTACGGCCGATGAAACCAGATACAAATTACCCACCGGTTCCTTTAAAACAATGGTATCGGAATCGATTCCCGCCGGAGTATCCTTGCCCTTTGGTACAATCAGAATCTTTGTACCATCCATCGTGGTAAGTATCTTGTATCCACCCTCATAATAGTCTGCCGAAAAATTTTCAGCATACTGAAGATCCATACTATGTTCATATACAAGCTTATTTTCTGCTGTATCTGCTACTTCAGATGTATATTTTTCTTCCGTGGAATTGGAAGAAGGACTGCCACAGCCAAACAGCCCCAGCAGTCCTATCAAAAATATACAGCATAATGTTGTTATTCTTTTTCTTCCTGTCATAATCTTCCTCTTATTCATACGACAATATGAAGCATCCGCTTTTACTCCGCTACAACCTGTGCTGTATCTGAGTGAAACGTAAGTGTATACGTAATCTCATGCGGTTTGCTCATTGCCACGGTATCACCAATTACATCCATCGGTGTATCAAGCGTAACCGGAATCTCAAACACAGAATTCCCATCTGTGTTTACCGGTGTATACTTTTCTCCATCTACAACCATATAATCATAATTCGGACTGCTCCACTCAACAGTAGCAATGACAGAATCTCCATTTACCGTGACCTTTGCCGGTGAGGAAATACTCGCCCTTCCGCTTCCCCCTTCAAAGTCAAGTTCCATGGTATAGGTGCCGTCTGTAAGTGCTGTCTCTGTCTGTGTGGTTTCTTCCTGTGGCTGTGGATCCGATACCTTCACCTTATGATCGTACCACTTTCCCTTTTTCCCGATCAGTGCAAGATCAAATTCCTCATCAATTACAGGAACCGGCACATCAAATCCATACACCTCTTCTACTGTTCCATCCTCATAATTCACAGTATCTGTTGTTGGGTCTAAGAGTACTGCGCCATCCTTTTGTGCATCCTCTGCCGTTCCCAGGAAAAGATTCAGTACATTCTTAGATGGCAGTGTAATATGGATCGTTGCCTGGCCATCCTTTACGGTAAGAGTTCCTTTGTTGTCATATGCTTCATTGATATGAAACATTGCATTATCTGTTGTAAACTCTGCTGTATAGATGCCATCTGCCAGATCAATAGTACCTGCGTTTTGTATATCAGTTTCTGTATCCTGTACTTTTTCCGTAACAGCCTCTGCTACATGCTCTGTAGCAGGCTGTTTATCTGCCTGATCCTTCTTGTTATCAGAGCAGCCTGCCATCCCTACGCAAAGCATCGTTACGATGGCAGCTGTATATAATGTATGTTTTTTCATAAAATCATTCCTGTTTCTTAACGTTCTGTTACTCATTCATGGCGTTTGCTGTGTGCTGTACATAGATCTTCTCGATATCCTCGATAGAGCCAAGTCCGCTGATCTGTGCATCTACACTGTCAAACTTTCCGGAAGCCTTGAACATGCTGATCCATGAATCATCATCGCTTCCTGCCATGTCATTGTTTGCATGATCACCGGCTACAACCATAAGCGGACGAAGAACGATCTTCTTAAATCCTGCATTTGCAGCCTTCTCGATAACAGCGTCACATGCAGTATCCTCCGGCTCACCTTCAACGGTTCCGATAAATACATTGTCATATCCAAGATCTGTTATCTGCGCCTGCATCTGGCTGTAAGAGATCTTTGCTGTATGACTTGTACCATGTCCCATAAATACAAATGCTGTTCCATCCTCTTTGGCTGCTTCGATGCTGTCATATCCGGCAACTTTAACTGCCTCTGCGGTAAGTGTCTCTGCAACAGCCTTTTTATCATCATTTACAGATGTTGCATCTTCACCAACTTCACCAAGTAATGGCTCTGCGATCTTAACAGAATCAAACTTATCCTTATATGCTTCTACAGCTTCTACCATCTCATCATATTCTGCACCATGCATCAGATGTGTCGGCTGAACAACAAGATTCTTTACATGATTTGCAACTGCACGATCTAATGCCTGATCCATGTTATCAATCTTCTCGCCTTCTCTTGCCTGTACATGGTTGATGATGATCTGTGCTGTAAATGCACGTCTTACGGACCAGTCCGGATTTGCCTCTGCAATTGCATCCTCGATTCCCTTGATATCTGCTACACGGCTGTCATTAAAGGAAGTTCCAAAGCTTACTACAAGGATCTCATTGTCTCCGATCTCATCCTGGTTACGTGGATCATCCTTTGATGCATCGCCTGTATCTCTTCCGAAATATTCCGGATCTGCATTTTCGCCTTCTACAAGCTCTTTCTGTGTATCGGTAAGTGCATCCCATGCAGCTTTTGCTTCCTCACACTGCTTATCTGTGTCATCTGTTCTCTCCTGAACATAGATCGCATCGATCAGATCTGCCACATGATCTGCTGCCTTCTGGTCTGCATCTGCGTCAGCCTCGGTAGATTTCTCCGTATCTCCGGCTGCAACTGCTTCGCTTTCCTTCTGTGAAGATGCCTCTGTATTGCTCTTTGCATCACCATTGTTGCTTCCACATCCTGTTACAACTGTAGCAGCCATAACTGCGGACATAAATAATACTACGACTTTCTTTTTCATGTTTCCTCCTTTGCATTCTCATGCCTTGTAAATAAATGATATGAAATATGTAAGTCAGAAACATTTTACTGCATAACGAAAAAAAGCCCTTTCCAAATACAGGTAAAGGGTTTGTACATCACAAATAGCGCGATAGATACTATCACGTTATGATATCTATAAACGTACAACCAATTCCTCGTGGTCTGAAACAATTCATGTTTCTGTACAACTCCAAGGCAGGTCTCCCGGCTTAAAGATCTTTCTCCGGTCATCTTCCCAGTTTCCCAGTGATATATTGACCATCACTCCCTAATTACGGTGACGAGTTCGTACAGGACTTACACCTGTTTCCCTTTTCACCGGAGCCAGATATCTGCTTTGCTTCCATATCTGCTCCGACACCTTGTCGCTACATATTCATTTTAAAAATATTCAAATGATATACACTCAAATATTTGCAGTGCATATTATATTACAATCAGAATAATTATTCAATCCCAATTTTTCTTTTCTGCCTGATACACGATCCTTCTAGGCTCCGCGCCATAAGGATGTGCCATGCACACGCCGCCAAACCATGTATAAGGCTCATCCCCTGCATTCATTCCATGCGCGACCTCCCATACTGCCTGACGCTGTGCTTCACAAAGGGACGCATCCTCTAAGTGGCTGCTGTGACCGGTAAGGATATGATCAAATGACGGTCGCAGCTTCTGCACCTTATCTAATGACGCAAGCAGAACCGGAACCGGACACGCATCCTCCATCTGCATCCAGGTCTGCTCAATGATCGTATCCCCGGTAAAAAGAATCCGTTCCTTACGGTCTAGCAATACAATCCCGCCCGGTGTGTGTCCCGGTGTATCATAGATCTCAAGTGAGATACCACCAAGATCAATGACATCCCCTTCCTGTATCGCAGAAAATTCTGCCGGCCTGCGGTCAAGCTTCTCACACCATGCCACAAATTCCGGATCTGCAAAGTAATGCTCTGCGACTGCAATATCCCTCGGATGAATATACACACGGTCAAAATAGATATTTCCATAGACATGGTCAAAATGACCGTGTGTATTGACTACCATAAGCGGCAGATCCGTAAGTTCCCGCACGAATGCATGGATATCCTCCCTGCCATTTGCCGTATCGATCAAAAGTGCCTTGTCCGTTCCGGTAACAAGGTATGCCGTCGATTCATCATGATCGTTCATAAGCCGGATATGACCGCTTATTTTTTCTTCCTTCATCCGTAAAAACATTCTATTTCACCAGTACTTTCACTTTCTTTCTGCTGCGTGGTCTTATATGTAAGGAACGCTCCCTTGTCCTTCTTGCCCGTAGATGATATTTTTCCGTCCGGTACCTTTAAGGAAACAGCAGCACCTGCCTTCTCATTGCTTGTCGCTTTATAACGGACAAGAACCTTACCGGCAGACAATCCGGTGATCGTTGTACCGGTAACTGCCTTCCATGTCTTACCGGAATTCAGCGAATACTCCATCTTCTTACTTACCCCGGTGATCTTACCATTTTTGCCGCCCTTTGTAGTTGGTGCCGCTGCCTTTAATCCCTTTGGTGCTGCAACAGATCTCTTATGGATCTTAAAGCTCTGCACTGCACGGATGCCGTTTACTGACATTACCGCCCAGTAAGTGCCTGCATTCTTCGGAGCCTTTCCATCGGAGGCTGCACCATTCTTCGCCGGTGTTGTCTGCTTCGTACATGCTGCATTCGTGTAATACGTGATCAAAGGGACTGTGAGTCCTGCATTCTTCCACTTCGCTGTGTTATCAAGTGTGATTCCAATCGCCTTGCCGGAATAAGTCTTATTCCCCTGTACCATGGAAAGCGAAACGATTCCGTTTGTACCTAACTTACAGTTACGATTCTGACACTGTGCATAGAGTGTATAAGGATCAACGCTTCCCACCGAATATCTCCAGTTATGTGCGGTTTCTTCACTCTCTTCATTTACCAGATAGAGATCACTTCCGCGTGCCTCAAGCTTCGTACCGGAATAATCCGCAAAAAAGGCTGCCTTCTTTGCTGCACCGCCTTTCACCGCTAACATCTCCTGATAAAGCCCGCTGCTTAATGGTGCAATACCAATCTGTGATGATGTATCAAAGGTAGAACCTAAAACGATTGTATTTTCCGAATAGTTGTCCAGACAAAGATCACTTGCCCTGTTATCTTTGCGTACATTACCCTTGATGATATTTTTGCCTTCCAGGGTAATATCGACCGATGAACGGATTCCTCCAGCCTCACGTCCTTCTGAGTATGAAGATGTCTCAAGATTCTTATTGCCTGTGATCGTACAGTTCTTCAGGGTAGCTTTGTCATTATCATACAGCCGGATCGTAGCATCACTGCCTGTCACATTATTCCGGATAACCGTATTAATCATGAAAAACTCTGCGCCCTTCACCCGGATCACTCCATCACATCTGGAAGAATTTCCTTCTATGATACAATCTCCAATCTGACACAGAGTGTTTCTTCCGGGACTACTTGGCACATTCAAAATACCTGCCTGATTAAACTGTGTACTGTTATCATAAAATTGTGTATGGCTGATTGCTACTGAATTATAGGACCAGATACAGGAACCGCCATCCCCGGTCGTGATATTCTTATAGAACGTTCCACCAGTTACCCAAACCGCATGATCATGCATACTAAGAATGATACCGGACCTTCCACCGGAATACTGGGTTGCATGAAAGCCGGTAATAATACCGCCCTTAATCACTGTTCCACCCGAGGTAACATACTTCGATCCATGATCCGCATCCGGCCGGCTGTCTTTTACAATGTAATCCCCTTCAAAGCAGTTAATCGCATAAAACGGCTTTAAAGTGTCATACTCCGTATCATATGGCAGCCCGCTAAAATCCAATACGTGGCCATTGAGATCTACACATGACTTCCTATGCACGGTAATCTCGTCTGTTACCACAATATCCGCATTCAGACGGACATAGCCCTTACCTGCATAATCCCTCCACTCTTCTGCGGTAGAAATCAGCCACGGATCCTCTGACGTACCGCTTCCCTCCGGAGTAGAAGCAGCATGAACCGTTATGCTGCCACCGGGCATCATGGTAAGAAGCATCATACATGCCAGTAAAAACATCCGATACGTCCAAAAATACTACTAGGAATCTTTTCCTTGTTCATAACTCATACCTCCCTTTCTGTTGTATGTTGTAAAAATGTATAGTTCTTCTTATATTTAAAGATACTCCGTCAGAGCATCATATAAGACCTGTGGTTCAATCGGCTTTGACAGGTGTGCATTCATTCCAGCCGCCTTAGCAGCCTCTCTGTCTTCTTCAAATGCATTCGCTGTCATTGCCAGAATTGGAATCGTCTTCGCATCATCACGATCCATCTTGCGGATGATACGGGTTGCCTGCAAGCCGTCAAGCTCCGGCATACGGATGTCCATCAGGATCAGATCATAATAGGATACCGGTGAAGCTGCAAACATCTCACAACCAATCTTTCCATTTTCGGCGGTCTCCACCTCCATCTGCTGATTGTACAACAGCTTACATGCAATCTGCCGGTTCAACGGGTGGTCTTCACAGAGCAAGATACGCTTTCCGGCAAGCTTTTGCAGCTTGTCCTCCTGTTCTGCTCTCTTTGCTTCATCCTCTGACCGTTCTTTTGCTTCCTCGGCTAATGGAAACAGGAAACGGATCGTAAAGGTCGTTCCTTTCCCTGTCCGGCTCTCACAGTTGATCGTTCCACCCATCAGATCAATGAGCTGGCGGGCAATGGCAAGACCAAGTCCTGTTCCGTCGTGATCCGGTGACTCCTGTGCAAACGGTTCATACATCTTCTTCTGGAATTCTTCACTCATCCCGACACCAGTATCTTTAATCACGATTTGATAACCAAGATGGTCATCCACATATACTGTTTCTGTCACAACAAGAGATACGCTTCCACCGTCCGGTGTAAACTTAACCGCATTTGACAACAGATTCACAAAAATCTGGTTCAGCCGCTGTTCATCTCCATACAGATAACGATCTTCCAGTTTCCGGATATCTGCCGTAAAACAAATTTCCTTCCGGGCTGCCAGCTCATCAATCATTGCAATGATCATATCCCAGAACTGTGTCGAAGAAAACGGTTCGATCTTAAGTTCCATTTTTCCACTGTCAATCTTTGTCATATCCAGCACTTCATTGATCAGTCCTAATAAATACTTTCCGGATCCATTGATCTTCGCAAGATACTCTAAGAGCTGCTCCTTTTCGCAGGCATTCGTCACTTCCGGTGAAGAAAATCCAATAATCGCATTCATCGGTGTCCGCATGTCATGACTCATCCGGGAAAAAAATTCTGTCCGTACCCTTGTCTGGTTGATCGTCTGTGTCTTCGTCTCTAACGCATCTATCAGCTGATCGATCTCCTTAATATTAATATGCTCTAACCCTTCTCCATCCTCCGGCTTCATATTTTTGACACGAAGTGCAAGGCGTTTGATCGGATGCGTCAGAAGATGACTGATCAGGATCGATACCATGCATCCGATTCCGAGCATAACGAGTGTGATTACCAAAAGAGACTGCCTGATCTCATCGCTGACGGACAACAGCACCTGATCCGGTGTGATTCCGACCAGTGCGAATTTTTCCTGCTCAAAGGGAGTATGCCGGTTATAGACCTTCATCGGACTTACCGCACAGTAGACGTTCCTATCCTGCATGCCATGGTATTGATACAAATGCTCACTGTCTGCAAGCTTATCCTCAGCCTGTAAGCTGAATCTGCTCTTATCCAAAAATATACGTTCAAACATCGTACCCGAATACGCAACCACATAACAATTCAGATCATCTCCCGCGTATTTCACCAGTGCATAGGCACCCTGTCCCTGCCCCTCTAATTCACTATCCGGCAGAAGACTTGTAAGGTAATTCACGCTCAGTTCCACACCCATGACACCATACACCGTATGATCTGCACCAATCAACGGAATGGAATAGGAGATCATCTTCGGACTGCTCTCTACAAAAGAATGCACCCCCGACAGATATGCCAGGTCTGCCGCATCTGCATCCGGTGTCTGATATGCCTGCTGCATCGGACGATAGAAATAATCACCCTGATCGAAGCTGTCTGTATCAAAAGTATACCACGCTTCCCAGTAAGTGTCGAGTGGGCAGCGGATGTC
>CACZPJ010000095.1 GCA_902782995.1 uncultured Lachnospiraceae bacterium
GGTAGAAATCATTGACCGCTTCTCCAAAACCGCCTCGGAAAACATTCTCTTCCATCGTTACGATCAGGCGGTGATTCTCTAAAAGCTGTAACAGCATCTCTTCATCTAACGGCTTGACAAACCGCGCATTGATCAATGTCACTTCATAACCGCGCTGTTTTAACGCTTCTTCCACACTTACAGCAGTCTTTACCATACTTCCGACCGCTACCAGTGCAATCTCACGTCCCATATGGATCATTTCACTCTTTCCATAAGAAACAGGTGCGCGGTATTCCTTTAATCCGTCATACGCCTCACCCTTTGGATAGCGGACTGCAACCGGTGCCTGAAAGTCCACTGCATACTTGATCATGTCGGAAAGCTCCCACTTATTCTTCGGTGCCATGATCGTCATATTCGGAATGATCGACAGATAGGACAGATCAAAGATCCCCTGATGTGTCTCTCCGTCACTTCCGACTAGACCGGCACGGTCGAGCGCAAATACCACCGGAAGCTTCTGGATACAGACATCGTGCAGGATCTGGTCATATGCCCGCTGTAAAAAGGACGAGTATACGGCAAAGATCGGCTTTAAGCCTGCGGCAGCAAGACCTGCCGCAAATGTGACCGCATGCTCCTCTGCAATTCCCACATCAAAAAAGCGATCCGGGAACATATTGTGGAACCTCTTTAATCCCGTACCATCTGCCATGGCTGCCGTCACGGCAACCACCTTTTCATCCCGGTCTCCTAACTTACGCATTACGGTTGAAAAAACATCCGTATAGTTTGCCTTTGTTCTTCGTACTAACGGTAGTCCGGTTGCGACATCAAACGGTTCTGTACCATGGAATCTTGCCGGATGGCGTTCTGCCGGAAGATAGCCCCTGCCCTTTTTCGTCAGGACATGTACCAGAACAGCACCCTCTACCTTCGACGCTTCCTTAAAGATCTTAACCAGTGCCGGAATATCATGTCCGTCGACCGGTCCAAGATAGGTGATCCCCATATTTTCAAAATACATACCCGGAATAAAAAGCTGCTTGATTCCGCTTTTGGTCTTCCGTATCCGTTCTACGATCCGTTCTCCGTATTTTGGAATATTACTTAAGGAATGGGTGATCCCGTTTTTCAGATCCTGATAGGACTGTGCTGTGCGGATACCGCTTAAATAGCTCGACAGTCCACCGACATTTTCAGAAATAGACATGTTATTATCGTTTAAAACGATCATGAAATTGGACGTTAACTTCGATGCATTGTTCAGTGCCTCAAACGCCATGCCTCCGGTTAACGCACCGTCTCCGATCACCGAGATAACCTTATAGTCCTCCTGCTTAATATCTCTTGCCATTGCATAGCCAAGCCCCGCAGAAACAGACGTTGAACTGTGTCCGGTATCAAAGCAGTCGCAATCACTCTCGCTCCGTTTTGGGAAGCCGCTCATGCCGCCATGCTTCCGCAGGCTGTCGAAGCCTTCTCTGCGCCCGGTGAGCAGCTTATGCGTATAAGACTGATGTCCGACATCCCAGATGATCTTATCCTTTGGCAGATCAAATGCAAGATGAAGTGCCATCGTAAGCTCCACCACACCCAGATTCGATGCAAGATGCCCCCCGTTGACGGAGATCTTCTCGATCAGAAACTGCCTTATCTCCGATGCCAGCAGCTCCCATTCCTCCGGTTCTATTTTTTTTATATCATTTTCCTGTTCAATCTTTTCTAATACCATAGCGGTACCTCTTTATTTTTCACGATGAATCAGTGTCATTAAAAGCTCTGTTAAGAATTCATTCTTCACTACCAGAGACTCCATTTGTCCGACTGCTTCCATCGATATCTTCTCTACATCCTGTTTTGCTTTCTCTAAGCCCTCGTATGTGACATAAGTTGCCTTTTGATTGCGTGCGTCACTACCGACCGGCTTGCCGAGTACCTCGGTCGTGCTTGTCACATCCAAAATATCATCCTGGATCTGGAATGCAATGCCAATCTTTTTTGCAACCTGCTCGATCACATTCTGCTCATTTCTGGTCGCACCGGCTAACACAGCACCGATCAGCATCGAGGCTTCGATCAACGCACTTGTCTTAAGCTCATAGATAAAGTCAAGCTGTTCCTTTGTAACCTCATTCGTCTGATCTGTTTCAATATCAACGGTCTGTCCGCCGATCATTCCATAGATGCCTGCCTTGCCCGCAAGAATCCGAAGTGCCTTTGCAACATTGCGGTTCTCAGGCTCCTTCTCTAATGCAAGCGTTGCTGTCTCAAAAGCGAGATTTAACAGTCCATCGCCTGCAAGGATTCCCATTGCCTCCCCATAGACAATGTGTGTGGTCTTACGTCCACGTCTGTATTCATCATTATCCATTGCCGGCAGATCGTCGTGAATCAGTGAATAGGTATGTATCATCTCGATCGCAGCTATAAATGGCTCTACGACATCGGATCTTCCACCAAACATCCGGTAAGTCTCTGACATCAACATCGGGCGGAGTCTCTTGCCTCCCGACCGGATACTGTAATTCATCGCTTCAATGACCGTCTTTTGAAAGCCCTCTTCTACCGGAAGATAACGCTCTATTACTTTTTCAATCTCTTCGGTGCGTTTTGCAATCTCTTTTTTTATCTCCATCTCTGACTCCTAAAGTTCTTCTAACCCGCCCTGACTATTTAATACAAGCATTTTCTTTTCTACCTGCTCGATCTTATCATTGCATTCCTTTAACTTTTTCATTCCCTTTTCGTAGGATGCGAACGCATCCTCTAAGGATATATCGCTCTGCTCTAACTGTCCGATCAGTTCTTCTACCTGTCTGAATCCTTCCTCTAAGGATTCCTCCTGCATCTTATCTGTTTCCATATCTATATCCATAGCCATGCCTTTCTCTTCATCTGCCAACTCTTGTCCACAGGCACAATCTCTAAAAAGTTCTATCTTTCACGTAGATCCCGTGTCTGCTCTACCTGTACCTCGATCGTTCCGTCCACCACATGGATCTGCAGGCGATCCTGCGCCTGCACCTGTCCGATCGATGTGACCGTATGACCGGATGCATCGGTTACTACCGAATAGCCCTGTCCGAGACGCTTCAGAGGCGAAAGCCCATCTAACTTCCCTGCGCATACCAGAAGTCTGGTACGGTTCTTCTGGATCAGTTCCTGCATCTTATGGTTCATCCGTTCCTGTAAATCTGCCAGATACTGTCTCTTCTGGTTCAACTGGTTTTCAGGGCTTAAATACCCCAGACGCAGGCGGTCCTGCTCATATCTGGAAACTGCACGGTCGAGATGCTTTTGCATTCCCTTTTGCAGCATCTGCTTTCTTCCTGCGATCTCTGCATAAAAGCCTTCTAAATCAAAAACTGCTAACTCTGCCGCCGCAGACGGGGTCGGTGCTCTTAAGTCTGCCACATAATCAATGATCGTCGTATCTGTCTCATGGCCGACTGCCGATATGACCGGTGTCTCACAGTCAAAGACTGCGCGCGCAACCGCCTCCTCGTTAAATGCCCACAGATCCTCGATCGAGCCTCCGCCTCTTCCAACGATCAGTACATCCAAATGCATGGCGTCTAATGCCTGTATGCCCTGGATGATACTCGGCACTGCTCCGTCTCCCTGTACCTGTGCCGGATATAAAATAAGCTGCACATAGGGATTTCTGCGTGCAGAGATATTACGGATATCCTGGATCGCAGCTCCGGTACGTGCAGTCACCACACCTACACGCATCGCATACCGTGGAATCGGCTTCTTATATTCCGGTGCAAACATGCCCATCTCTTCTAGTTCACGCTTTAATGCCTCATACCGTTCATACAATTCCCCGATACCGGCACGCGTGATCTCTCTTGCATAGATCTGGTATCTGCCGTCGCGTTCGTATACCTCCACCGAACCGGTTACGATCACATGATCGCCATCCTGCATCGGAAAGGTCAGTCCACGACGATTCCCTGCAAACATGATCGCATTCAAGGCACTTCCCTGATCCTTGATCGTAAAATAAATATGCCCGGAGGAATGGTACTTGCAGTTTGATACTTCACCGCTGACACTGATCCGATGCAGCATAAAATCCTGTGCAAACATATTCTTAATGTAACTATTGACCTGTGCTACACTATATATATTTTTTGTCATACGATCTTCGCTAATACTCCATTGATAAAGGCTGCGGAATCATCCGATCCGTACTTCTTCGCTAATTCGACTGCTTCATTGATCGCTACTCCGGTCGGAATATCTTCCTCAAACTTGATCTCATAAGTTGCAAGACGGATCAGGGTAAGATCTACCTTCGCCATACGTGTAGTCTTCCAGCCCTGTGCCGCCTGATTGATGATGCCATCAATCTCTGCTAACTTCGCTACGATATCCTCACATTTATCTTCGATATATTGCTGTTTTTCCTTCGAGGCATTGACGCTCTCCTCCATGGAAAGTTCAAACTGTTCCGGTATCTCGGATTTATCGTGGAACTCCACACGGAATAACATCTTAAAAATCTGTTCTCTCATTTCTCTTCTATTCATGGGAAACCTCATTTCTGTCTACTTATTCTTCGGTAAATCGAATCATCTATATCTGCCATCCGCTCTATAAATCAGCAAAAAGGATGTCTATGCAGACACCCTTTATTATACAACAGATTATGCTATTACAAAAGTATTATTTCGTATTTTTCATATCTACGCTTGCAATCCGTACATTCACAACAACAACATTCAGACCTGTCATCGTCTCGATCGCCGTCTTCACCTTATCCTGAACCTTCGCAGATACCTCCGGGATCGCATAGCCATATGCAATATTAAGTGCAACGTCAACCTTGACATCGCCTTCTGCAACACTGACCTTCACACCCTTAGACAGGTTCTTCATACCAAGCTTGCTGACAAGTTCATTTGTGATATTCCCTGCCATAGAGCTTACACCCTCTACCTCTGTTGCTGCAAGTCCTGCAATGATCGCTACGACCTCATCTGCAATATGAACCTCTCCGAGTGTATCTTCTTTTATCTTAAAAACTTTTCTATCTTCCGCCATCTCTTTGCCTCCTAAGTGATATTATACAGACATTATAGCAGATTCATACTTATTTGAAAACTATTTCCGTAATTTTTATGCCAGCATCTGTTCTAATAATTCCAAAAAACGCTGCTTTGGAACCGGTTTCGAATAAAAATATCCCTGCAAGAAATCACATTTCTGTTCGGTTAAATATTCCACATTCTCCAGAGTCTCGACCCCTTCAACAACTACATCAAGCCCTAACTCCTTGATCATCTTGATCGTATTGCGGAGTGTGATCATGGCACGCTCATTCTTGCATGCCTCCCACAAGATCATCTTATCGATCTTCACCATCTTAAACGGGAAATGGAACAGATAATCCGTATTTGAATAACCGGAACCATAATCATCTAAAGAGAACTGGATGCCGCATTCATGGAGCTTACGGATATTCTCTTCAAAGATCTCTGTGGAATGGATCGCTGCCGTCTCTGTGATCTCAAGATTGATCTGTTCTGCCGCGATTCCATACTTATCCATGATCCGCGTCAGACGTTCGACCAGATCGTTCTGCATACACTGTACGACTGACAGATTGATCTCAATATAATGAATGCCGTAATCCTTCAGATTCTCTTCCTGTAAGAACTGGCAGACACTTTCAAACACATACTCACCGATCTTAAGGATCGCTCCGCTCTGCTCTGCAATCGGGATAAATTCCTCCGGTGAAATATAGCCCATGCTCTGATCCTTCAGGCGGATCAATGCCTCCGCGGAAATAATGCGTCCCTCGCCAACTGCAAAGATCGGCTGGTAAAAGACCTCAAAGCCCTCATGCTCTACCGCATCTGCAACAATCTTACGGATCCGCATCTCACGGTTCTGCTTCTCAATATTCATATCGGAAATATCAAGCATTTCATCCCGCTGCTCGCTTGAGCTGCTTCTCATATACTGCAGATAACTCATAAAAGTATTCATATCCGGTGCATCCTTCGGACACTCTAAGGAAGCCACATGGATATATAGCCTCGTATCCATGGAGCCGTCATCCCAGGTCTGTTCAAAACGCCTGCGGATGTCATGCACCACGTCCACGACTTCTTCCGGTGATGTCTTCTTATCGAATGTCAACACAAACACACTTTGTGAAAAATGAAAGATCATTGCTTCTTCAAAATTATCTTCCAAATATTCCGCAATCTGCTTTAACAGGATCTGGATCGTTTCTGCTCCCATCGTCTGGCGCATAACCTTCAGATTATGGATCTTAAGCATGACGCACGGCACGCGCTCACTTAACTGGTACTTTCCACGCATCAGCTTAAGCATTGCGCGCTGGTTCAAAAGATCCAGCTCGGAATCGATCAGTTCCTCCGGCTTTTCCATGGACAGGTAAAACAGCAGGATACAGATAGAAAATCCAAACGCTTCTAACTTCATCTGCGGCATAAAATACTGGGCAATAATAAACAGGGTACATACCCCCACAAATAAAATACAGGAAATCCTCGTCTCAAAGCTGGCTCTCCTGCGGTATACCAGCAGGCATGCAATTCCCATGATTCCATAGACCAGCATACCGAAATAGATGACAAACATCCCCCACATCCGGTGATATTGTACCTGCGCATCGACCTGAAATACCACGTTTGAAAAAAGCTGCACCAAAAGCGTGATCCCCATAAGGATTCCCGGTACTGCCATCAAAACTCTTTTCCAGGCAACGGTCTGCTTCAGCCTGCCGATCAGACACCGGCAATACGAAAAAAACGAAACTGCCAACACAATATGAAGCGCATAATATACATAGACAATTGTATACAGTATCAGCCGCCCGCCTTTTACACTGCTTCCACTCATTGCCGCGGATGCAATATCCACAAAGGCAAGTAACATGGTACATAATATCATCGTAACCAGTACACGGTTCTGCATATCATGCAGCCTCTTCCCAACTCCGTACGATATTATTATTATCGCCATCACACAGATTGCTGCGATGTCGAAATAAATAATATAATTCATTCCTGACTCCTAACTATAACTGCCCCGACTCCCCTGTATATACCTCTACAGGTTTTATCTCCTGCATCTGATATACCTGACAATTTTACTGCCAATTTTAAGTATATCATTTCTCTCACATTTTCACAACAAAAAATATTTTTCTTCTTATTTTTCAGACATTTTTCATAACACTATTTTGCAATCACCTCTGCGGTGTCAAGAAATTCAAAAGGAGTCTGCTGATAGACGTAATAATTTAGCCAATTTGCATATAACATATTGCCATGCGAACGCCACTGTAAGCTCGGCTTGTTCTCCGGATCGTTCTCCGGATAATAATTCAGCGGCATATCAATCGGAAGACCCTTGCCAAGATCTCTCTTATACTCTTTATCGAGCGTCAGACGGTCGTATTCCGGGTGTCCCATCACAAAGATCTTCTTGCCGTCACGGTCGATCACCAGAAATACACCGGCTTCTTCGGACTCCGCTAAGATCGTCAGTTCATCGACTGCCTCAATATCTTCCTTCAAATCCACCGTATGTCTTGAATGCGGTGCCATAAAGTAATCATCAAAGCCACGTACCAGCGGCACCTTCCGGTTCATTACACGATGCTTATAGATACCAAACACCTTCTTATCGAGAATGTGTTTTTTAATTCCATAATGGTAATACAGACCTGCCTGCGCACCCCAGCACAAATGCAGCGTCGAGGTGACATGTGTCTTCGTCCACTCCATGATCGCTGCTACTTCCTCCCAGTAGTCCACTTCTTCAAACTCCATCAGCTCAACCGGTGCACCGGTGATGATCAGGCCATCAAAGTTACGATCCTTCACATCTGCAAAGGTCTGGTAAAACTTATGCAGATGGCTCTGTGAAGTATTTTTCGATTCATGGGAAGAAACAGTCATAAAGGAAACATCCACCTGAAGCGGTGTATTCGACAGGGAACGCAGTAACTGTAACTCTGTCTCCTCCTTTAACGGCATCAGATTTAAAATCGCGATCTCGATCGGACGGATGTCCTGATGTCTGGCACGGTTTTCATCCATTACAAATATATTTTCTTTCTCTAAAATCTCCTTTGCAGGAAGATCACTCATAATTTTAATCGGCATAGTGTATATTCCCTTCTTTCCTCTAGCACTTGCTTCCTTGCCCTCTACTATAACATGCACACCCGGTTTTGTCCAACCTACTGCATGTCCTTAGATGCTGCCATGGCAAAGAGTTCCTCTTCTGTCAGGACACGGATTCCAAGCTCATTTGCCTTTGTCAGCTTGCTTCCCGCGTTCTCACCTGCCACCAGATAATTCGTTTTCTTCGATACCGAACCGGTCACCTTACCACCATGCTTTTCGATAAATTCCGTCGCTTCCTTACGTCCTAAGGTCGGAAGCGTACCGGTCACCACAAAGGTGGCACCTGCTAAGGTATCATCCGTCCCCTCTTCTTCTAATAACTCCATATTGACACCGGCATCTGAAAGTCTGTGTAATATATCCTCATTCTGCTCCTCTGTAAAATATCTGCGGATACAGCCGGCACTGACTGCACCAATATCGTCTACTTCCTGAAGCTGTTCTTCGTCTGCATGCATCAGGGCATCCATTGTCTTAAAATGCTTCATGATCCCTTTTGCGGCTGCCTTTCCGACATTCGGAATACCAAGTCCGCAAAGAAGCTTATATGCATCATTTTCCTTTGACTTTTCAATCGCATCTAACAACTTATCCGTATTTTTTTCTTTTCCAATGATCCCCTTTTCGATCAGTTCTTCCCGGTGATCCTTCAGATAATAAATATCTGCTATATCATGGATATATTCCTGACGGACGAGTTCTTCGATATAGACCGTACCGAAGCCTTTGATGTCCATTGCATCACGTCCGACAAAGTTAATGATATGACGCTCTAACTGCGCCGGACAGTTCGGTGATGTACACTTGATGTCTGCCGTGTCCTTTTCGCGTTCGGTCTTTGCACCACAGACCGGGCACACCGATGGGATCTGAAACGTAACCGTTCCCTCCGGTCTCTTCTCATGCAGGACTTCCTTTACCTTTGGAATGATCTCGCCTGACTTATACACCACGATGGTATCACCGATTCCCACTCCAAGATCATTGATATAATCTTGATTGTGCAGGGTTGCTCTTGAAACTGTCGTTCCGCATAAGCGGATCGGTTCAAAAACCGCTGTCGGTGTGATCCGTCCGGTTCTTCCGACCGAAAGCTCGATATCAAGCACCTTTGTCTCCTTTTCCTCCGGTGGATACTTGTAGGCAACCGCCCAACGCGGCACTTTTGAAGTACTGCCCAGAAGTTCCCTGTCCGACAGACGGTTTAACTTGACAACCGCGCCATCAATATCATAAGCAAGATTTCCACGGTTTTCCCCGATCTTTTCGATCGCAGCCCAGACTTCTTCTGCGGTGTGGCAGACCGTGTAATCTTCGATCACAGGTATCCCCTGTTTTTTTAAGAATTCATACCCTTGCGTATGGGTCACAAATTCCATTCCCTGTACATCCTGCACATTGAAAATAAACATCGACAGTCCGCGTTCCTTTGTTACCGCACTGTCAAGCTGGCGCAGGGTTCCCGCTGCGCAGTTTCTCGGATTGGCAAAGACCTTTTTCCCTAATAATTCCTGCTGTTCGTTGACACGCTCAAAGTCTGCGATCTTCATATAGACTTCTCCACGGATCTCTAAGTATGGCGGCTTATCCTTTAAGGTTCTTTTCACATCCGGGATCACACGCGCATTGGCTGTGACATCCTCTCCGAAGTTAATGCCATCTCCACGCGTCTCGGCAAGTGCCAGCTTTCCGTTCTCATACCGGAGTGACATCGACAGCCCGTCGATCTTATACTCAACAACAAATTCCGGATGATCTAACTGCTCTTTCATCTCTTCGACAAAGGACATGACTTCTTCCTTGGAAAATACATCCTGTAAGCTTAACATCGGGACACGGTGTCTGACTAAGACACCCGCTTCACGCTTGACACTTCCTCCGACATGCTGGGTCGGGGAATCCGGGGTAACAAGTTCAGGATGTTCCTTCTCTAATGCCTTTAATTCCAGCATCAACTGATCGTATTCGTAATCCGTGATCTCCGGGTCATCCATATTGTAATAGCGATTGCTGTGGTACTCCAACTGCTCTCTTAACTGTCTGATTCTTTCTTCTGCTTCCATCTCAGTTTCCTTTCTTTTTCGGTATGACTGTCTCATTTGAAGAATCTGCGATCATTTTCTGTAACATTTTTAGTTCGTCCCCGGTTACTTCCCGGTACTTGCCGGCCGGAAGATCACCCAGCCGGATATTCATGATCCTTACTCTCTTTAAACTGCGTACCCGGTAGCCAAAATATTCACACATGCGGCGGATCTGCCGGTTGAGTCCCTGTGTCAGAATAATCTTAAACTTGTGCTTGCCAAGCTTTTGTACCACACATTTCCGCGTGGTTGTCTCCAGCTCCCGCAGCGGCACTCCGTTTGCCATACCATGTACAAAGGAATCTGTCACCTCACGATCTACCGTCACCAGATACTCTTTTTCATGGTAATTTCCCGCACGCATGATCTTATTTACAATATCTCCGTTATTAGTCATTAAGATCAGTCCCTCGGAATCCTTATCTAAACGTCCGACCGGATAGACACGTGTCGGATAATGCAAAAAGTCTACGATATTATCCTTCTCCCGTTTTTCTGCTGTACACACAATCCCGATCGGCTTATTGACTGCAAGTAACACCATCTGTGCTTCCTTTTTTACCAGTGTGCCATTGAAGTACACGCTTTCGCCCTCCTGCACACGGTCACCCATATCTGCGATGCGGTTACCGATCCGGACATTTCCGTCTGCGATCTGCCTGTCCGCTTCCCGTCTAGAACAGACACCGGCTTCACTTAAGTATTTATTAATTCTAATTCCGTTATTTTCCATAATTATGCACCTGTGAAGAAAAACGGAGGCCCGAAGACCTCCGAATTATTTGTTTAAAATGTATGATCTGTTATTTCAAAAGATCCGTCTTTACAAAACCTTCCTTACCATTCCAGTTGACCTTCGTCCAGCCTTCTGCATAACTCATGATGACCGTCAGCTTCTCACC
>CACZPJ010000096.1 GCA_902782995.1 uncultured Lachnospiraceae bacterium
ATTTACGATGACACATAAGAAGTTTGCAGAGCCGGATGATCCGGTCTATGTTCCGTTACAGGTGGGACGCGCCACACACGAGGATCTTGGGTATCTTTCGGACGATACCGGGGATTCGATCTCGACGCAGAACTGCTATTACGGAGAGCTGACCGGGATCTACTGGCTGTGGAAGAATTATAGAGGACAGGAGAATATCGGGATCTGCCACTACAGAAGATATTTTATTGATGATACCGGACATTTATTGCAGGAAGAAGATTATGACCGGATTCTGCATAAATATGATGTGATTACTTCAAAGGCAATGTATGCAGGAGAACCATATAAGAAGTATTATGCCGAAGCGCATAATGAAGCAGATCTGATAGAAGAGGGCTGCGTAATAGAAGAACTTTATCCGGAAGATTATCCGGTATTTGTAACGGTAATGGAGGGAGAAAAATATTATTTCGGAAACCTGATGGTTACGTCAAGAAAATTGTTTGATGATTATTGCAGCTGGCTGTTTCCCATTTTTTTTGAACTGCAAAAAAGGATTGATGTTAGCAGTTATGATGAATATCACAGACGTATATTTGGTTTTTTGTCAGAACAGCTTTTGCAGGTGTGGATTACTGCAAGAGGGCTTAAGGTTTACGAATGCAGTATAGGCATTTCAGCGGAGAAGGCTGAGACGAAAGAATTTAAGCTAGCTATGCATCAGTTGATAAAAATGCGTAAGATCAGTGAGGCACGGAAGATGTTTTATGAGATCCTTAGGATTCGCCCGGATATACAGTTGGAACATTCGGATCTAAGGCATGAGATTCCACGCATTGAGCAGATCTTGTATATTTGTGAACTAGAGGAACAGGCGGGAATCCAGGGAATGCTTTTTTACAGTGATGATCTGACCATGTTACTCGTCCATATAAAAAGGCTGCGTACAATACTGGAAAAGCCGGACTGGGAGAAGACAGATATTACTTATATGATAGAGACGCATACCAGTCTGATTGCAGTCGAAGTAATTGTAAGAAATGATGATAGGACAAAGGCGCACTGGCAGGCGGTATGTGAGCACTATCTGCAGAATACGAAGTAAATTAGGATATTTTTCTTAGAAAGGATTATAACAGATGAAAAAAGTCAGCATTATTTTACCAACCTATAATCGGGAGAAAAAGTTAAAACGTGCAATTAGTAGTATTCTATATCAGTCCTGTCAGAACTTTGAACTGATTATCGTGGATGATGCTTCGACGGATAGAACTAAGGAACTGGTGGAAAGTTATCAGGATGCAAGAATCCGGTATGTATGTCTGCCATCTAACCAGGGAGCTGCAGCGGCAAGAAATTATGGACTTAGACAGGCACAGAGTGAATATATCGCATTTGAAGATTCTGATGATGTCTGGCGGCCGATGAAATTGGAAAAGCAACTCAAGTGTATGGAAGAGGCGAATGAGTCGGTTGGATTTGTTTATCATAAGATTGCTTATGATATGGGAGCAAACCACTATGCGATTCTTCCCTCAGAAGCAGTAGCATTAGAAAAAAAGTCGGGTGATATTTATGCACAGATGTTATATGATAATCTTATTCCATGCCCATCTATTTTGGCAACACGTGAGTGTGTGGAGCAGACAGGGGGATTTGATACACAGTTAAAAGCACTTGAGGATTATGATTTTGCATTGAAGATGGCAAAACGGTATCAGGGTGTCTTTATTGATGAAATATTATTAGATGCAGAGTATTCTACCAGCGGAGTGTCCGGAAGTGCAGTAAACTATCTGGTTGCAAGCTGTATGCTGGTGCAGCGGTACAAGGATGATTATTTAAAAACGGGAACTTTTAACCACAGAGTAGAGATTATTCTGCGGGATTCACAGGCAATCGGGATGCAGGAACAGTTTGTTGCATTGCTGGAAAAAGTAATACAGTAAGGATGAGGAGTGTCATGTTGGATCGACTGAAGGAATTATTAGAGTCAGGCGCATTTGCAGAGGCAAGGCAGGTTGCAAATACACTTTTAGATGATGGCGAAAATTCAGAGCTGTTCTGGATCTTAAATGCTGCGCTTTACAATATAGAAGGATTTCAAGATGCAGAATACGCCTGCATTTCACGTGGATTGCAAAAAAATGCAGAAAGCTATGAACTTTATTATATGCTGGGCTGCTATTATATGGAGAAAAACATCAATCAGGCATATCTTTGCTATGAGCAGGCGTTGTATTACTGTACCGATGAAGAGGATGGACAGATGATAGCAGAGGCAATGTCTGCATGTGAGGAACAGACGGATTATGAAGTACATCCGGTTTCCATTGTAATCTTATCATATAATATCGCAGAGATTTTGAAATCATGTATTGAGAGTATCAGGCAGCATAATGCAAGGGAAACATATGAGCTTGTGGTTGTAGATAATGCATCCACAGATGGGATTGCTGACTGGTTACGGAAACAGACGGATATCGTGTTACAATGCAATGATAAAAATCTTGGGTTTGCTGGAGGATGTAATCAGGGAATCAGACTTGCTGCAAAAAAAAATGATATTTTTTTGTTGAATAATGACACGATTGTTCCGCCAAATGCACTTTTTTGGCTTCGGATGGGATTATATGAAAGAAAAACAGTCGGTGCAACCGGACCGATTACAAACTATGCGGGGAATAATCAATCGGTTGCGCAGCAGATAGCTTCTGTTGATGCATATCTTGAACTTGCAAAGCAGGTGAATGTCCCGGTGAAATATCCATATGAGAATAAGCTGTGGCTGATTGGTTTTGCAATGCTGATCAAACGATCTGCGTTAAATCAGGTCGGACTTTTGGATACACGGTATGAGTGGGGCAATTATGAAGATAATGATTATGGATTAAAGCTTGCATCAGGCGGATATGAGTGTCTGTTATGCCATAATTCTTTTATCTATCACTATGGAAGTCTTAATATGGCAAAGGATATTGAAAAGTACCAGCACTATATGCAGATAAATGGACATCGATTGATTGATAAATGGGGATTTCCGGCTCCATATTATGCAAATATCCGTACGGATCTGATTGCAGGCATCCAAAAGAATCAAAGGGCACATTTCCGTGTTCTGGCAGTTGGATATGGTTGTGGAGCTACATTGGCAAGAATTCGTTATCAGTTTCCATATTCTGAAGTATATGGGATAGAACCATTAGAAGCCGCAGCAAATGCAGAACGCTATATGGGAGATATTATTGCAGGAGACATCGAGACAATGGTGCTTCCATATGAAAAAAAATATTTTGACTATATCCTTTGGGTGGATGGAGCAGAGTATCTGAAGGATCTGGCAGGAACGCAGAAAAGGTTAAAGGCGTATCTTACAGAAAACGGTCAGATGATTCATCCTTGACAGAGGTATCATATATAATCCAGAAAAAGGAGTAGTGTCATGGCAGATGAAAGAAGTTCCATATGTAAGAGAGAAACATATCAGGAAAACATAGGAAAGTATTTAAAAAAAGCAGAAGCATATACAAAACTCATTGACGAATTAATCCGTAAAAAGCCGGTTTCTGCGATAGCAGATATTATCCATATTTTTCAAGAACCAGAGGTATTAACCGGTCATCTGTATGTATTGCCGGAATTTTGTTATTCCCAGATTATAGAGATTATCACTGTTGATGAAGTAAAGAAAAACGGCATGGCAAGTCTGTTTATGCAGGGTAATTCCTTAGATGAACTGATCAGGATCATCAAACAGATCGAGTTTCGCTTATGGGCGTTGGAATTTGTCTGTGGCGAGGATGCAAGTGATCGCTTATTTATGTATCTTACAAAACATCAGATCACATTAGAAGCATTAAGAACAATCATATTTGTTGGCGGTATGGAGAAACAACGGTGTTATCTTGCTCTGGCATGCATGTATCTGGAGCATGGAATGGCAGAACAGGCGGTACAGCTTATGGAGTATGGCATAGAAGATTATCCCATGGATCGCAATTTGAAGGATGCATATGTTCAGTTGAGGTAGCAGATTAGACGTGGATGAGAGGAATTTTTATGAAGAAAAAAGTTAGTGTGATCATACCATTTTATAATGCAGAAAAGTATTTATCCGATTGCCTGAACTGCCTTTTTTATCAGACGTTGACAGATATGGAGGTTATCCTGGTCAATGATGCCTCTACAGATCGTGGACCGGAGATTGCCAAAAGTTATAAGGAGCGGTATCCGGACAAGATCGTGTTGCTTGACAGCAAGGTAAACCAGGGCGCAGGTGGAGCCAGAAATTTGGGTATTGCGGCAGCTAGAGGAGAATATATCGGATTTGTGGATAGTGATGATCTGATTGAACCGACTATGTATGAGAAGTTATATAAAAGAGCATGTGAAACAGATGCAGATATTGTAGATAGTGGATATTACAAGCAGGCGAGTAACAGTGCAATCTTACATATGTCGGATGAACTGACAGGCACATTAGATGACAGAAAACGTAGTATGCTGATTGCTGGTGGAGGATACATTGTTAGTAAGCTTTTTCACCGGAGACTGTTTGCAAGGGATGGCTGGCAGTTTCGGACAAATGTGATACTTGAGGATTCTGATGTTCTTACCTATCTTTATGCAATAGCCTCAAAAACAGCGAATGTCAAAGAAGTTTTGTATTATTATCGGGAAATCGACACATCCTCTTCGAAGATTGTGGATACAAAGCGTTATTATAAAAATATATGTGCTGCCATTAAGGGGATTTATGATAAGGTACATGTCCTGAACAATTACAATGGAATTCAGGATGCTGTAGAATATGAGATGCTTCAGATGTACAGTTATGGTGTAAATATTTGTATCCGTGACTTGATAAAACAGACAGAATCTATGGAGAATAAAAGGCGACTTGAATTGATTGCCCAACTCAAAAAAAGTTGTGTGACAGGCAGCTATGATAATCCATATGTGCAGGCAAAGATTGATTCATTGGATGTGGAACTGATGAAAAGTAATGATCTGGGAGTTGATGCATTGCTTCAAACAGTTAGAAAACATGTGCAGGAGGAAGCAGAGCTATGAATGAGAAGAAAATATGTTTCATTATGTGTGTAAATGATGAAATGTATGAGGAAGAATGTCTGCGATATATTGGTCAGCTTCATGTACCGGAAGGTTTTGAAATCGAGCAGCTTTCTGTCCGGGATGCAGTGTCTATGGCATCCGGCTATAATGAGGCAATGAAGTATTCGGATGCCAAGTATAAGGTATATCTGCATCAGGATGTTTTTATAGTAAACAAGGATTTCATTTTAGAGATTCTTCGCATATTTGAAGATGCTTCCATTGGAATGATTGGTATGGCAGGCACAGTACGACTGCCAGAAAGTGCAGTGATGTGGTCGGGAAAACAGATTGGCAGGCTCTATGCCAGTAATATAAAAAAATCAGGAGAAAGAATCCTGGGATTGATGAATAAGCCGTATCAGGAAGTAGCAGCAGTGGATGGCCTGCTGATTGCAACGCAAGAGGATATTTATTGGAGGGAGGATCTGTTTTCAGGCTGGGATTTTTATGATGTATCACAGTCTATGGAATTCCGGCGGGCTGGTTTGCGTATTGCTGTTCCCTATATGGAACAGGGCTGGGTTATTCATGATGACGGTCTGATGAACCTGAAAGAATATTTTGACTGGTGTGATGTGTTTTTACAGGAATATGGAGATATGTTAGATGAAGAAGAAAACGATAGAAAAGATTGTACTGTTGACGGATGATAGTACAAGTGTGATAGGAAGAAGGTTTATGGATGTGCTTGCATCCGTGCTTCAGAAGATGGGGAAGCAGGTAAAGAGTCTGTATGCAGGAATGGATCAAGGTGTAGAAAAAGCAATCAATACATTTGACCAGATTGCAAAACCAAGACCGGATCTTCTGATTGTGGCAGATTTTGCATGTATCTGTATGCAGTCCTCGGAAGAAGAACCGATGTATAATAACCTTGGCATCCCAACAATACACCTATTGTTCGAACGTCCATGGGAATATAGAATATTTATGAATTATCGTTGCGATTTCACAACACGTGTTTATTGTCTGCTTAAGGAGGATGTATCTTATATTAAGACATTTTATCCATCACTCTTAAATGTATATGCATTAGAAAGTGATATTTTTGATATGGATGCACATGCAGTCTGTTATGCTAAAAAGGGAACCATTACACAACTGAAAGAAAAAAATAAGGCAATGCCAGAGTATATGAAGACGTTAGAGAATCTTTATGAAAAGATGAAGGATAAGGAACCAGAATTATCAGATGTAGATGCAATGCGGAAATGTCTGAACACGATTCAGTTTACCTGTAGTATATCGGAATATATGGATATTTTATATATGATGCGGGATGCATTTGCGCTTTATTATTTAAAGAAGACAAAGCAGATATCATTTGAAGAACCGCAGATTAATGAAGCAAGTCTGTGTCAACAGTGTGAGATTTTTTTGGATATGGATTTTCCGGTTACACTTCTATGAAAATGATGCATGCGGAATGGAGATTATGATGAAATTATTATATTGGAAATGGAATTCCTTTATGGGAGAAGGCTTGGAGCAGGCTTTTCATCGAAGAGGAATTACCTATGATGTTTTCACATATATACTAAAAGACTGGGAGAGGGATAACCGGTTTCAGGAACAGCTAGAGGAGCAACTAGGAAGTATATCTTATGATGCTGTATTTTCCATTAACTATTCACCGCTGCTTACAGAAGTCTGTGAGAAGAAAAAAATTCCCTATATATCATGGATTTATGATTCGCCGATCCATATCCGGAACATGGATCCGATGAAAAGAAAGATAAATCGGATTTTTTTGTTTGACCGGGGACAAGTGGAACACTATAGAACTATTGGAATTGAAGCATTTCACTTACCACTGGCAGCCTCAGTAGATGTTTTTGCACCGAATGCAAAAACCAATACTGCGTATAGCTGTGAGATCTCATTGCTCGGACAACTGTATCGGACAGAATATCTACATTATACAAAGCCGCTAGATACCTATCAGAGAGGATTTTTGGAAGGTGTTGTAAACTCGCAGATGCATGTATATGGCGGATATTTCCTAAATGAAGTGATTACGGATGATCTGATATCAAAGCTGAATGAATGTTATGACAAGACATTTGCCGGTAAGGTACGGATACAAAGGAGAGAACTGGAGTATCTGCTGGCACAGGAGATTACATCCAGGGAACGCTATATGGCATTACAGCTTTTGTCGAGGCGGCATAAAGTGAACTTGTATTCTTCTAACAGGGATGAGCGGTTAAAACAGGTAAAGCAGATGCCATATGTAGATTATTATACAAGGATGCCATCCGTATTTTATAATAGTAAGGTGAATCTGAATATTTCGTTGAAGTCGATCCGGACGGGGATTCCACTGCGTGTATTTGATGTGCTTGCCTGTGGCGGATTTTTGATCAGTAATTTTCAGGCAGAACTTCCGGAAATTTTCCATATAGGAAAAGAATTAGTTGTATATCAGGATTTGGAAGAACTGGTATGGCTGACGGGATATTATCTGGAGCATGAGACAGAGCGGAAACAGATTGCTGAGAATGGAAAAAAACGCATACAAAGTGAATACTGTTTTGAAAATAGACTGGATACATTGTTTTGTGTGATATAAGAATCAAACCCTTAAGCAGATGAAAAAATTATTTGCTTAAGGGAATTTTGCCACTAGGAGAGAGGAAGATCGCATAGTGTAAACATTTTGTGAAGCTGCTTTTTGAATGAAAAGTCATTTTTTACAATCTCATGTCCATTTTGTGCAATTCGGGCAGCCGCTTCTTGATGGTTTAAGAAAAAATTAACCTTTTCCATCAGTTCCTCTAGGTTGTGAAAGGTTTCAAGATCGGTACCTGTCTTGAAGTAGTCGGATAATTCTTCCTGTTCATTGGTCAAAAGAAAACCACCGGCACCAAGAATATCCAGAATGCGGAGAGGCATACCGGTCTGGATTGATGGAATCGTCAGATTGAGGTTAATGGTTGCATAGCGAAAAATATATGGCATCTGGCTATAATACATTGCACGCCAACGATAATCGGCATCCGGAACGAGCATGGCATCTGAGTTTGAATAGAGTGTCAGTGGGAACTGCTTTGCGATTTGGTTAAGCAAAACACTGCGCTGTCGTCCGGCAATCATAGAAGCGCTGGCG
Source organism: uncultured Lachnospiraceae bacterium (assembly GCA_902782995.1). Taxonomy (GTDB): domain Bacteria; phylum Bacillota; class Clostridia; order Lachnospirales; family Lachnospiraceae; genus Roseburia_C. The sequence continues at coordinate 8,210 of CACZPJ010000096.1, forward strand.
GTGATCAGAGTCAGTGGATCCAGTGGCTGTGTCATGGAGGAACGACTGCTGATCTGCATGACTACGGAGGGTGTAAAATGATCCCACAGACTGTGATGGCAGTAGTTCATACTTTCCTGCTCGATATATTGTAGTATGTCAGATGAATCATCCGGGTGTAAAGTAGAAAAGAAATCCGGAGTGTTTTTAGCAAATTGTTCATAGAGGGAGCCAAGAAAAGTGATTTTAGAAGTATATTGCTGCCGGATCATATCCGTAACTGGCATAGCATCCAGACGCTTACAGTTTGTAGCCAGCGGCATATGTACGATATTAGAATAGCCCATCTGTTTATAGACTTCGCATGCCTTTTTATCAAAATGGAAAATATGGTTGGTCGGATAAAACAGAGCATCGGTGCGGTTGAATTCCCATCCTGCATCATAATTCCAGACAATATAAGGAACATCTAATTCGTAGCATACATCAGCGATAACCGGTATAAAGTTAAAACTAAACACGGCATCATAGGCATCTTCCTTAAGAAACTGTGAAAGATGTGAACAGTAGTAGTCATCTGAGTCTGGATTTGAAAATACATAGGATGCACAACGGTAGCTAATACCGAGTTGTATAAGAGCTTCCTTTAAATCGTGCTGCATAAGAGCATTTCTTTCGCAAAAGAGTAATTTCATGTGAGAAATCCTTTCATTACATTAGTGTAAAATACCACAACAATCTATCATTTTTTGGAATTGCTTTTCAAATGAAAATTTATTTTTTGCAATTTCATGTCCGGATTTAGCAATTTTTGCAGATATTTGTGGATGCTTCAGATAAAAATCAATTTTTTCAAGTAATTCTTCGATACTATGAAAAGTGTCGAGATCCCTGCCAATTACAAAATAATCTGCCAGTTCACTCTGTTCATTTGTTAGAAGAAAACCGCCTGCACCAAGTATATCAAAGATACGTAGTGGAATACCGGTCTGGATCGACGGAATGGTCAGGTTCAGATTAATTGCTGCATGTCGGAAGATATAAGGCATCTGATTATAATAGTTGGCACGCCAGCGGTAATTGGCATCTGGTACAAGTGTGGCTGAGGCAGTCGTATATAAGGTGAGATGAAATTGTTTCGCAACAGTATTCAACATGACCATGCGCTGTTGATTGGCAATAAAGGACGAACTATTGCATATAAGCATTAAGGGAGTTATTCCATTTAATCCGGAGCGTTTATCCAGACCAGAAACATAAGCATCAGTCAAATGATCCCAGAGAGTATGTGCCTGATATTTTTTTATTTCTGTTTCCGTATATTGTTTTAGGATATGCATATCATCCGGACTCAGAAAAGAAAGCAATTTTGAAAATCCATTTTCAGACTGTTCATATAAAGATCCAAGGAATGCTACCTGTGAGGTATACTGCGCCCGGATCTCTGCGGTCGACTGCATGGCATCTAACCGTCTGGTATTGACTGCAAGCGGCATATGTATGATATTGCGGTAGCCTGCCTTCTGATATGTTTCACATGCTTTTTTATCAAAGTGGAAAATATAATTCGTCGGATAAAAAAGGGCATCCGTCCGGTGGAATTCCCATCCTGCATCGTAATTCCAGCACAGGTATGGAAGCTCCATCTCATGGCAGACATCTGCGATAACGGGAATGAAGTTGATGCTGAAAACTGCATCGTAAGCATCCTCTGTTAAAAAGTGACGGAGGTGGGTGCAGTAATAATCGTCGGAATCAGGATTCTGGAATATATAGGATGCACACCGGAACGTAATTCCTAACTGTGTAAAAGCCTCTTCCATATCCTGCTGCATCAGCATGTTGCGTTCACAGAAAAGTAATTTCATGGGATGTCCTTTCTACTATATCTATATTTCATTCGCAGTGCAGGTTCGAAAATGCGTTGCATTTTTGAGTTGTCCGTGCTTCGCACTATCATCATAGTTCCAGCTAAAATCCATTCTGCAAGCAGAGGATTTTAGCTGCCCCTATGCTGGCACTGCTCATTGCTTGCGCTCATTATATCATCTATTTTGTGCATGTTTTTGCACATACGAAGTTTCGTTAGAAACTTCTTGATGAATTCGTTAGAATTCATTATATCACAGTTTATAATCGGAGAGGTTAATATTTTAACAGGTTATGCCGATAACATAGATATGAATTATGGAAAGGGCCAACAGGCAGGGTGATATCATGGAGGATAATAGAGCAGAACAGATCGAAGC
>CACZPJ010000097.1 GCA_902782995.1 uncultured Lachnospiraceae bacterium
AGTCATAAGATTTCAGTGAGACAGAAATGCTAATATGACCTAGATTACATATTCTTCGATCTAGGTCATAGCTCATCCGGCGGACAGAAGTATCCGTATGACTCAGATGACGAATTTTTTGATTTAGGTCATAAGATGTCGAACAGATGGCATTTGCTGTATGACCTAAATTGTAATTTATTCGATTTAAGTCATAAGATTTAAGGCAAATTCAATTTATCGTATGACGTAGATTGAACTTCTTTCAATTTTAGGTCATAAGATGTCAAATAGATGGAAATTGCCATATGACCCAGATAGCAATTTTATTGAATTAAGTCATAAAATCTCCGGCAGATAGAAGTATCAGTATGACCCAGATGGCGATTTCTTCGATTTGGATCATATCATCCAACGTATGTTCCTACATAATCCCCCATAATTGCCTTCTGTCAGTATACATTTTACGTAAAGATGTTTAGATATAATAATTCACATGAAAAATCAATTAAAACATATTGACATAGTAGGAAAAGTAGGATATGATACAACCATCAACAAACAGAAAGGGGTATGACAAATGAAAACAGTAACCGTTAATCTTTGTATGAATATGTGTATGTGTCGAATGCTATTCTCCCAGGCAATGAAAAGCTTTAGGTGTATGGCTGATTTGTCATGCACCATATAAATAAAAGAAATTGATATTTATTTTGAAGCTGATGTCTGGGAGTAAAATCCGGGGCATTTTTTTGATATTAGGAATCATACACAAGTGATATGCGCCAAAGGGAGCGCAGGAATGGAGATTGAAATGGCAAAAAATATATTATTCAAACATTATGATGCAGAGGACTATATCGAGATCGCAAAGCAGACAGAACGCTGGATTCAGACGACAGAGCTCGCAAAGGAAGACGGAATCGTCTGGCAGCAGAGCCCGGATTCCACTGAGGACTTCAGTGACTACCCGATGCTTACCGAAAAGGCACTGTATGGCGGTTCTGCAGGTGTCGGACTATTTTACTTAAGATTGTATCAGGTGACAGGTGAGGATACATATCTGAAAAAAGCAGAGGCTGCGGCAGATCACATCATTGCAACCGATGAGGGCGTGGAGTTCTATCACAAGGCATTAAATCATGGAGCAGTCGAAGATAAGTTAGTGCATGTAAAAAATATGCCTGGATGGATCATCGGATATTACAACGGACCGACCGGAGCCGGATACTTTATCCTGAAGTTATATGAGATTACGAAGCAGGAAAAATATCGTGAGTATGCAGTGAAGGTTGCAGAGGATCTTCTGGAAGCCTCTATCGAGACGGAAGAGGGAATCCATTGGAGCAATCAGAATGATCTGTGCGGAGATGCCGGATTCATCATTTATCTCACATCGATCTATAAGCTGACCAAGGAAGAAAAGTATATTGCGGCAGCGAAAAAGTTAGGGGATTTCTTATTAACGAAGAGTGCGGATGCGCCAAATGGCGGAAAATACTGGAATGTCGTAGATCTTACGATCATTGATTTCCCGGAGGATGTATTCTGGGTAAACCTGGCACACGGAACCTCCGGTGTGGGCTGGACACTTGCGATCCTCTATGAAGCAACAAGGGAAGAAAAATATCTTAAGGCGGCGCGTGCAGCAGCAGATTATATCAAGGGACTTGCAGTCGGTGATGATTATGCAGTACTGATCCCATATCTGGACAGCTTGAAAAATGGTCCATCGACAGAGTTCTACTACTTAAGTACCTGCCATGGACCGGCAGGAACAGCACTGTTATTTGAGTTACTGTATGAACTGACCGGGGATCAGGAAGATCTTGAATGGGTGAAAAAGTTATCAAGAGGAATCATCGAAGCGGGAGGTCCGGAGAACTTCTCGAGAGGCTACTGGCCAAGTCAGGCACTGTGCTGCGGAACACCCGGTCTGTTAGAGCATTTTATTTCCGTATACCGTCTGACCGGGGAAGAAGAATTCTTAAACTATGCAAGACGTACCGCAAGATTTATGATCGGACAGTCCCATGTGGATGATGCAGACGACAATATATACAAGCAGAAGGATTCAAGAAGATGGTTAGGCAACTGGTGGAGAACCATTCCAAGTGATGTCCACAGCTATACCGGACTTTACATCGGAACAGCCGGAAATGCATGGAGTCTTCTATCACTGGCAGCATTATTAACGGAAACAAAATTGATCGAAACCATTGAGTACAGTTATCAGGAGGTCACAAGATGAGCAGATTATATCATTCCATCACGGAATTAGTCGGAGATACACCGTTAGTACAGCTGCACCGTTACAGTGAGCAGGCAGGGGTAAAGGCAAATATATTAGGAAAGTTTGAATATTTTAATCCATCGGGAAGTGTCAAGGATCGTGCGGCACTTAATATGATCCTCGATGCAGAGCGGAGAGGCGTCCTGAAAAAGGGTATGACGATCGTGGATTATACGAGTGGAAATACCGGAATCGGAACAGCATCCTTTGCAAATGCTTTAGGATATAAATATGTGGCAGTCATCCAGCCGGGTGTATCGGTAGAGCGTTCACAGATCTTAAAGTCCCTTGGAGCCGAACTGCTTCAGGTAACGGATGTGCCGGGCTTTGCGGAAATGTTACAGACCGGACTTTCCTTGGAGGGACTCTACGATGTGATGCATTCCTTCGCGGAATCTAAGGGCTGGTACTATATCAACCAGTGCGCTAATCTGGCAAATCCGTATGCACATATTGCGACAACCGGACCGGAGATCTGGGAAGCAACCGGTGGAAAAGTGGATTATGTGGTACAGCTTGTCGGAACCGGTGGAACACTTGCAGGACTTTCTGCATACTTCAGACAGAAGAATCCGGATGTGAAGATCATTGGCGCACAGCCGGCAAAACAGTCTTTAAAAGATCCGAACTTCCCGGAGCGGAATACAATCGATGGTGTGTTAAAGTTTGACGGTGTCCCGGATGATAAGGTACCGGTATTCTTTACCCATTTTCATACCTTCTATGATGAGTGCTTTGATGTAGTTGCTGAGGATGGATATGAAGCAGGAAGACAGCTGGTACAGACGGAAGGATTTTTTGTCGGACAGTCCGCAGGAGCTGCCTTATGGACAGCAACACAGATCGCAAAAAGACCGGAGGCAGAAGGAAAAAATATTATCGTGATTTTAGCGGACAATGCCTTTAAGTATCTTTCCACCAATATGTACAAATAGTGCGGGAAATCTAAGTCGTTTTTTACCGAAATGAAATAGAAAATCAATATAATCACACGAAGCAGGGGTGTATAATTTCCGAAGAAAAGAAATG
>CACZPJ010000098.1 GCA_902782995.1 uncultured Lachnospiraceae bacterium
ATGGATGGAGGTGGATTCGAACCACCGAAGCAATTTGCAGCAGATTTACAGTCTGTCCCCTTTGGCCACTCGGGAATCCATCCATTTGTGCCAGACGTTATACGCCTTAACAAGTTGATATTATAGCATAACGTCTGCTTAAGCGCAAGGCATTTTCCTATTTTTCTTCATTTTCTACTGATCTTTTTTGGAATCATACCGTAAAATCAGTGCAGAGGTCTTTGGCATCGTAAGATCCATTCTGCCATTGCATACTTCATATTTGACCGACTCTGTGGAATAACCCGACTCATCCGTAAACATCAGGCAGGTCATCTTGCAGTTCTTCTTCACACCGACTGCCCAGACGGACAAATCGATCCAGCGGTCTACATAATCATTATTGACTACGACCACGAAGGACTGTGTGCGGTTGAATCTGCCATAGCAGAGCAGATTGTCCTCTCCATTTAAGAACTTGATCGATCCGGTACGCAGTGCCGGATTCTCACGGTGGATACGGATCATTTCACGATGGAAGGCTAACAGCTCCTGATCCTCATGTCCCCATGGATAAGTTCTCCGGTTATCCGGATCGGTAAAGCCGCAGACACCTGCTTCATCCCCGTAATAGATCGTCGGTGCACCTGTCCACGTCATCTGGATCATAACCGCCTCACGCATCACTGCCTTGTTAATGTCTGCACTCGCAGCCTCTGTTCCAAGATGATCCACTCGTCCGACCTTGTGGTTGGTTCGCGTTAAGAAGCGGGAATGATCGTGGTTCGACAGCTCATTCATCGCACACTGTAAGGATGGTGTCAGAAAGCTTGTCATATAATGATCCATCGCGCCACGGAAGTTATACAGGTTACCCTGATTGCCCGGCTTATAATCATCGCTGTGCTTCTCCATTCCGGTTAAGAACCAGGTGACCGGCTCCATGAACGCATCATAGTTCATAACGGTATCCCACTGGTCACCGCCCAGCCAGTCCTTTGGATCTCCATAATGCTCTGCTAAGATCACCGCCTGCGGATTGGCAGTCTTGACCGCCTTGCGGAAGTCCTTCCAGAACTTATGGTTAAACTCCGGAGAATGTCCCAGATCTGCGGCTACATCCAGACGCCAGCCGTCTGCATTGTATGGCGGTGATACCCACTTCTGTGCCACTCTTAAGATATAGTCGTATAACTTCTCAGAGCCTTCGTAATTCAGCTTCGGCAGGGTATCATGCCCCCACCAGCCATCATAGGTGTGGTTATCCGGCCATGCATTCTCATCATGGAAGCGGAAATACTCCCGGTATGGGCTGTCCGCCGATACATATGCTCCCGGTTCATAGCCCTTCTGTCCATCGTAGATCTTCTCACGATCCAGCCACTTGTTGAAGGAACCGCAGTGATTAAACACACCGTCTAAGATCACACGGATACCGCGTTCATGTGCTTCCTTTACAAGCTGTGCAAAAAGCGCATTACTTGCTTCTAAGTTTCTCTTATCCGTTACACGGCTGATATAACGGGATGCATTCCGGTTCTCGCCGCCCTGCGGCGGAAGCAGTTCTCCCTCATCCACAAGGATCTTTCCGTAGTGTGGATCTATATAATCGTAATCCTGAATATCATACTTATGATTCGATGGTGATACAAACAGCGGATTAAAATAGATAACCTCGATTCCAAGATCCTGTAAATAATCCAGCTTCTGTCTGACACCTTCGAGATCCCCGCCATAAAACTCTGCAACCGAAAAATTAGATGCAGGCTGATCCCAGCTATCCATTTTCCGGCTGTTGGAACGGATATAGAAATATTCATCTGTCAGCACATCGTTCGACGGATCACCATTGTAGAATCGATCCACAAGGATCTGATACATCACCGCACCCTTTGCCCATGCCGGTGTAGAGAATCCCGGCACAATACAGAAATGATACTGCGGACGGATGTCACGCGTCACGCCATACCGGTCGTAATAGCAGGACAGCATTCCGGTGGATACTTCAAAATAATAATAGTAGGACTCCTCGCCTAACTGTACCGTAATGGAATAATAATCAAACTCGCCCTCTGTCTCGGTCTTTGTCATTTCCTGCTTCTCGCCATTGTGCCACATCCAGACAATATCCACATTGTCACGCGCTGTACGAAAACGGATCGTTACTTTTTCATTTTTCCCCGGTTCCTCCGGCTGTCTGTAATCCGCAGTTCCATCGGAAAACAGTGCACGCTTCCGCAAAATCGGGCGCATCTGCATAATATACTGCTGTATCTTGTTCAGTTCATAAATTGATTTCATAACGATTCCTTTCTAAATAAAGCGTGCGCATCTCTATGTAGCAAAAAAGACAGCCTGTCGAACAGCTGTCTTTTTTAGGAGAAGGTATTTTTACTATGGGGTGTAGCAAAAACTATATAATGTATTGGGGGGTTTTTACAGTGATTATTGTATCATCCGCCTACCAATAAGTGTGCACAAACTTGACAAATTAACAGGCTAATTTTTGTGAATTTTTTCTAGTTAATTTTAATCTTTTCGCAAACATGGCGAAAACGGGAAAGAAAATTCCCTTTTCGGATTTCCAGTAAAAAAGCTGCTTCTTAGCCGCTTTCTTACGCTAACCCATGAAAATGTGCACTTAATTTTAGTTCTGCTTTTACCTAAATTTACCTATGGTTCGATCACTTCACCTGTGGTTATACACTGTTCCTCTGATGTTTCATTTACCGGAGTACCAAATAATGCTTCGAATTCTTCGCGGTTGATCTTTTCCTTTTCTAATAAGAGCTGCGCGCAGGATTCTAACACATCCCTGTTTTGGGCAATGATCTTTCTTGCCTTTGCGTAGCATTCATCGATGATCCGCTTTACTTCCTCATCGATTCTGGTTGCAACGTTCTCGCCATAACCTCTTGTATGCGCAAGATCACGTCCGATAAAGACTTCATCATCGTCGTTGTTGTAATTGATCAGTCCGACATTCTCCGACATTCCATACTTCGTTACCATCGCCTTGGCAAGCTCGGTCGCCTGCTTGATGTCCTGAGAAGCTCCGGTGGTAATGTCATCAAAGATCAGTTCCTCAGCGACACGACCTCCTAAGTCAACCACGATCTCCTGAAGCATTCTTCCCTTCGTGTTAAACATCTCATCACGCTCCGGCAGAGGCATCGTATAACCTGCTGCACCTGCACCCGTCGGGATGATCGATACCGAATAAACCGGTCCGACATCCGGAAGCAGATGGAATAGAATTGCATGACCGGATTCGTGATATGCAGTGATCTTCTTCTCCTTCTCGGTAATGATCCGACTCTTCTTCTCTGCACCGATTCCTACCTTTACGAAGGACTTGCGGATATCATCCTGCACAATATAGCTCCGATTCTCTCTGGCTGCCACGATCGCAGCTTCGTTTAACAGGTTCTCTAAGTCTGCACCGGTAAATCCGGCTGTTGTCTGTGCCACCTGCTTTAAGTCGACATCATCACCGAGCGGCTTATTCTTCGCATGTACTGCTAAGATCTCTTCTCTGCCACCGACATCCGGACGTCCGACATGCACCTTACGGTCAAAACGTCCCGGACGCATGATCGCAGGATCTAAGATGTCCACACGGTTGGTTGCTGCCATCACAATGATTCCCTCATTGACACCAAAGCCATCCATCTCTACTAACAACTGGTTTAAAGTCTGCTCTCTCTCGTCATGGCCGCCGCCCATTCCGGTTCCTCTGCGTCTTGCAACTGCATCGATCTCATCGATGAAAACGATACATGGAGAATTCTTTTTCGCTTCTTCAAACAGATCACGCACACGGGATGCACCGACACCGACAAACATCTCTACGAAGTCTGATCCGGAGATACTGAAAAACGGGACTCCCGCTTCTCCGGCGATCGCCTTGGCAAGCAGTGTCTTACCGGTTCCCGGAGGTCCGACTAACAAGACACCCTTTGGAATTCTCGCACCAAGGTTCGTGTATTTCTTCGGTTCACGTAAGAAGTCCACGATCTCCTCTAACTCTTCCTTCTCTTCCCGGAGTCCGGCTACATTGTCGAAGGTCACCGTCCGGTTCTCATCTGTCGTCATCTTTGCACGGCTTTTCCCAAAATTCATCATCTTGTTGCCGCCCCCATTTGCTGCCGCCTGATTATTCATAATGATAAACAGGATAAACATGGCTGCAAATACCAGTAACAATGGCAGCAGATTCATCAGCCAGTTCTCTGCCGGCACCGAATCCATTTTATAATTCTCGAACTTATACTGCTGCATCAGGTCGATCGCATGATCTACATCCGATACATTCAGTTCGGTCTTGCTCGAATCATTTTTGATGATCTCTAACACACCGGTCGGCACTTCACGGTTCGGATCGATTTCAACCGATACGATCTTGTGGCTTGCCAGATCATCTTCAAACTGGGTCAGGTTGTAGGTATTACTGCTGCTCTGCTGATGGTCTAAAAATAAAAAGACAAGCACCACCAGTACAACCAGCCCGATATAAAATCCAAATCCTCTATAATTCTTTTTCACGGAGTCTCCTTCCTAGTCCAAGCTCAGTATTCCGATATATGGCAGATTACGATATCTCTGGTCATAGTCTAATCCATAACCAACTACGAATTCATCCGGGATCTCAAATCCGGTATAATTGGTTGCAACATCCGTCACTCTGCGATCCGGCTTATCTAACATGGTGCAGAGCTTCAAGCTCTTCGGATTTCTCTTTGACAGATCCTCTAACAGATACTTCAAGGTTCTTCCTGTATCGATGATGTCCTCGATCACGATCACATTCTTGCCTTCGATTGATTCGTCCAGATCCTTTTTCCGCTTTATCACACCGCTTGATACGGTAGATGACCCATAACTTGATACAGACATGAAATCCAGTGTAACCGGAACTGTGATCCGCTTTGCAAGCTCACAGGTGAAAAATACCGATCCTTTTAAGATACAGATCAGACAGACCTCTTCTCCTTCAAAATCCTTGCTGATCTGTGCACCCAGTTCTGCAATTCTCTGATTCAGTTTGTCTTCTTCAATCAATACGCGAATACTTTCACTCATTTTCTTCTTTTCCTCCATCATATTGTATTTCAAGAATTCTTTTTGTATGCTCTGTCACTTTATATCCTGCGCTCATACGGTAGCCAACTACCCATACGATATGTGAACCATCTGCAACCAATGGAATCTGATCCCGCTGCTGCTGTGGAATCTTCTCATCCACAAAATACTGCTTCAGCTTCTTGCGTTTTCCGTCTTCTGTCAGCCAGAAATAATCGCCGGATCTCCTGTTTCTTACAGATAGGCTATCTTCTATCTTATCATAATCCATCCATTTCGTATACTTGTTTTTTGGAATTTCCCCTTGTAAATTGGCACTGTCAAGCAGGCGGCAGGTAAATGCAGGTGCATCCTGCAAGCAGACCGCAGGTGCATTTTCCGGCGATGCTTCCACGTCCGTTCTTTTCCCATCCGCTTTTTCGATCCGTATCCCACCATATGTCCTTACTGCACAAAGACCATACGGAAGACAGATCTTCCTTCCTACCTGACGGTCGAACAGCTCATAGATACTTTTTACATGTGACATGCCAATATCCTTCTTACTCCCTGCAAGGCTTCCAAGCACTTCGTAGAGCAGCAGATCCCTTAGTACCGCTTCTTCTGTACAGACCTTCCCGTCTATGATAACTGCATCGTTTTCCGGATGCACGTACTGCTTTTTCAGATGATCCGCCTGTCTTTTCATATACTCCTGCATCTGCCGCAGCAGTTCTGCCGTCTGTGCCATATGTGCGACTGCACCGCCATTGATCTCTTCTAACACCGGAAGCACCTCATGGCGCACCCTGTTTCTCGTATAGATGAGTTCTTCGTTCGTCGCATCCGTGCGAAACGGCTGGTGCTTCTCATTCAGATACTGCTCAATCTCGCTTCTGCTTACCCCTAAAAGTGGACGGATGATCCGTCCCCGTACCGGTGCGATTCCTGCCATGCCCTGTAATGCACTGCCACGTACCAGATGATGCAGCATCGTCTCTGCATTGTCATTCTGGTTGTGTGCAACTGCAATCTTCGCCCCCGGATAGGCGGCAGCCTCCTGCTCAAACGCCTGATACCGCAGTCTGCGTCCTGCTTCTTCGAGTGACTCGCCACTCTTTTTTGCAATCTCCGGCACATCAAACGGATATAACACAAACGGGACATTTTTCCTTTCACACAACGCCTTTACAAAGGATGCATCTGCCAGACTTTCACCGCCACGGATACCATGTTCGATGTGTACGACACGGATCGTGATGTCATACTGCCTCTGCACTTCTAATAAGGTAAGCAGAAGACAGACGGAATCTGCGCCACCGGACACACCCGTGATAACGACATCCCCCGGTGTAAGCATCTGATATTTTTCGATATAGGCGATCACTTTTGCGATCAGATTTTCTGCCATGTTTCTCACTACTTTCTCTGATGCGGCAGGCATATCCTTAAGACTTTTCCCAGATTCCCGCCACTAACACCGTCATATCATCCGGTGCTTTTCCGCCGGTATAAAGAAGCACATGCTCTAAGATCCGTTTTGCAAGCGTATTCGGATTATTCGTCTCGATTCCTGCAATGATCTCCTGCATCGTCTCTTCCGGCTTATCAACATGTAAGTATTCTAGCACACCATCTGTAACCATGACAAGGAAATCTCCCCCCACAAGCTGCTTTTGCATCCGTTCGATCTCAAGTCTGTGGTAAACGCCTGCCGGCAGACTTGTTGACACCAGACACTCCACCTCATCCGGATGGCGGATAAAGGTTGCCGCCGCCCCGATCTTATAGAATTCACAGCTTCCGCTATACAGATCGATCTCGGCAATGTCCACGGTGGAAAAAAGATCCTCCTCGCCCTTGATCACCATTGCGGAATTCATCATGCGGATTGCCGTCTCCATGCCAAACCCAGCTTCTAAGAACTTTTCCAACAGTTCAATGACCGTCTCACTCTCCCTGCATGCACGTACACCGGAACCCATGCCATCGGAAAGACTTAGGATCAGCCTGCCGTCTGCCCGCTCCAGAAACGAAAAATTGTCACCGGAGACCGGTGCACCATCCTCAACCAGCCGCGCCACTCCATAGATACTCTGGTAAGACGTCTCTTCTTCATAGGTGAACAACGTCTTCTCCTTTCCGATCAGAGCCTTTGCATCCTTATGCGGCATCATCGGATGCCCCAGTGCCTTCTCCACCGCCTTTGTCAGCTCTTTGACCGGAACACAGCCGGACTTCGCCCTTGCATCCACTTTTAGCTGGATACGTCCATTCTTTTTTTCAAACAGCCTGCCATCCGATACGAGCACCCCGCGCTCTTTCGCACGATATTTCAATTCCATCAGGGCAGTGTGTTTCTCTTTACTGATATCGATATCCGGGCGGGCACAATCTTCCATGATATATGCCATTGCATCTAATTGCTCTGCGATCACTTCCCGGTTCTCGATCAACCGGTTATACCATGACAGGTTGAGTCTTGCACGTTCAAATACATGCACTGCTTCCTCGATCATCGTGCCTGCATAGGGGCAGTATTTTTCCATCCGAAGCCTTGCGTCACGGTCAGCACACCCTGCCTGACGGATCGACTCGATCAGTTGTGACAGGCATCCATACATCGGGGAATCTTCATTTTCCCAGCAGAGTGCGCAGGAATCACAGTTCGCGCAGAGGCGGCCTGTGATCTCATTCTGGATCTGCCCCATCTCTTCCGGTGTAAAGTCTGCCTGTTCCATTTTCATTTTCAGGAAAACATCCGATAACCCCTGAAAAGATTCCGCATAATCCCTGAGCCTTTTTCTGTGATCCTCTTCCGGCGGCACATCGATATCCGGTTGCAGCTTCCATTCCAAAAAGCTATGTAAGATCCGGCTGATCACCATTGCGGCACCAAATACGAAGATTCCCTCTAGCAGATCTACCCATAGGGCAGTACGGTTTTTCAGATCCAGCAGCTCCCCGAAGATCCCGATCAGCGAGGTCGCCACACCTGCGGTCAATGCACCTGCCCAGGTGAAGCAGCCCTTGTTCACCCATTCCATCAGACGGATCGCAACCGCGGTCACTAAGATCACCATCAGATACTTTACCATAGTAGTAACCGGAAGCAGAACAGCCATACCAAGTGTCATCAAAACCGCTAACAGCATCCGTCCGCTTCCTTCAAGACAGCCGGCTGCAAAGTATGCCGGGATCAGTGGAAAGCAGCCCGCAATACTGATCTTGCACATACAGATCCCCAATAGTGAAACCAGAACTTGTTTTGTGTTTTGTCTTTTCATTTTCATCAAACCTCCATCCCTGTCGTTCTGACAGCAGAGGTTATTATACGGATCTTCCCCTAAAATCTTTGTCAAACGATTGTCCGCTTTTCAAAAACATTTCGCCAAATTCTCCTTTCAAATGGCGAATCCAAAGTCTTCTATGCGCTTCATGTTTTCGAAGCGGTTCATTCTTAGAAGTCAAAAAAAGAAGAACCTCTCCGGTTCTTCTACTTTTTCTTCTCTTTAAAGACGATCTCATTATCATGTAACAGTCCAAGCTTGCTCTTCGCAATATCCTCTACATAATCCTGACTCTTCGTATATTCCTCATAATCCTTCAGGTTCTCCTGCCGCTGCGTCTCTTCCTCTAACTGCTCCGTCAGATTCTTCTCCTGTACGATGTATTCCTGATTCTTCTGATACAGCCGCACGATCTGGATCGACATGACAACTAAAAGCGTACAGACAATCAACGTAACGCAAAGCTTCCCTGCACGGTTATTCTTCTTTCTCCTTCTTCTGCTCATCTTACTCCTCATTTCTGCACATACATACTGTGCAAGCAGATACTATCGTTTCTTCACACCTATTTTAACTTCTTTATACACATTTTTCAATAGCTTTGCCCCCTTTTTCCACAGTCTGGCTGTCTGATGGCGCATAAAACGTACCGGCTTTTTTGTCCATTTCGCCAGCAGATGCAGCGGATACAGGAAAAGACGGATCAGTTTTTTCAAGAGACGTGCCACGATCCCCGTTGCCCAGGAACTGATCAGATAATTGTAGACTAACATCCCGGTCACGATCCCTCCGATCGCAAACCCACGGATTAATCCATCATTCTTCCGGTAGAGCATCGCAAAGACGAACAGTGCACTAAAAGTCCAGTAAAGCATATCCTCGATGGCAAGGGCAATCGTCCCGTGTGTGACCAGCTTCCGGAAAATACGGAGTACATCATATATAAACACCAGCACACAGCCGGACAGCATCGAGACCGCCATAAAATCTGCTTCCCGCAGAATATTTCCGCTTACCTCGATCATTTAAACAGCCTTCCGAAAAAGGATTCATTTGCCGGTTTCCCGTAAACATTGCCATCGGAGTAATTTAAGCTGTCGATCCTGCCGGAAATATCAATTTCTCCCTTTTCTAGGGTCAGCCGGTTCACATGAAGGTCTGCACCCTTGATCAGTAACATCCCCTGCTCTGTCTCTAAGAGGATCTCGCCTACATCAAAGGATAACACATCGATCACACCGCTGAAGTTCCCTGTCTTTCTATTCGACAACAGCACCTTATGTGCCTTAACAATCTTGCTTTCTTCCATCAAAAAAGCCTCCTCACATATTTATTGAAGTTCGTCCTTCCTTAAATATATGATGAGGCTTCCGCTTCTATGATGAAGAAAAACCAACTGCTTACAGATATTTGAACAGATCCTTGGCTTCTTCCTTCTTCGTCGTATCCTGAATGTCAAGCACTTCTACCTTGACCGTCTTTGTTCCGAACAGGATCTCGATCACATCCCCGACCTTTACATTCGTAGATGCCTTCGCTGGCTTGCCGTTAATCATAACACGGCCGGCATCACAGGCTTCATTTGCAACGGTTCTGCGCTTGATCAGTCTTGATACTTTTAAAAACTTGTCTAATCTCATTTTTCTCCCTCTATCTCATGGAATCTTAACACTTATTAAAATAAAGTGTGCGCCTACCGCACACTCCCGCGCCCGAGCGGATGCATCGCATAATCTTCCACTCCGCGAGGTGCGCATCGTTGCTCTGTTACTGTATAGGAATTCCCTATACAGTAATAAAAGGGTGCAGTAAAAACAGTACACTGTCCTCACCACACCCCGGATCTCACATGAACGAATTATGCGTTGATCATATCTTTTAAAGCTTTACCTGCCTTGAACTTTGGAGCCTTAGAAGCTGCGATTGTCATTTCAGCACCTGTCTGAGGATTACGTCCTGTTCTGGCTGCTCTCTCGGATACTTCGAATGTACCAAAGCCAACTAACTGGATCTTCTCACCCTTCTTTAACTCTTCAGCAACTACATCTGTGAATGCCTTTAAAGCTGCCTCTGCGTCCTTTTTGGATAATTCTGTCTTCTCAGCCATAGCTGATACTAATTCTGCTTTGTTCATGTTAAAATTCCTCCTCTGGATATTCTAATTCTTAATCGTGGTCAATCTTTGTCTCCTAGATTTTACCTACGAATATATTTATACTTGTTTTCGCCCTATTTGTCAAGGAATTTCAGCAATTCCACGCGCTTTATAGGCATTTTATACAATGCCTTTTAGAGCATTCCGTTGATCTTATCGAGAACCGCTTTTCCAAGGCTCTGATACTTCTGATCTGCCTCTTCCATGGAGTCACCCTTCACACCGATATAGAACTTCACCTTCGGCTCTGTTCCGGATGGTCTTACACATACCCATGCGTCATCCTCTAATTCATAATACAGTACATTCGAAGCTGGAAGTCCGGTCGGAACAACGGCTCCGGTTGCAAGCTCTGTGATCGTATCTGCTGCATAATCACGTACCTTTAATACCTTCTTGCCATCGATCTCTGTGATCGGATCCTTTCTTAAGGTATCCATGATCTCTTTGATCTTCGCAAGTCCTTCGATTCCCTTTAAGGTGATGGACTCTACATAGTCTTTGTAATAACCGTATTTTTCATACATTGCGATCATGGCATCCCATAAGGTCATGTTCTTTGTCTTATAGTAAGCGGCTGCTTCACACAATGCCATAGATGCAACTACCGCATCCTTATCTCTTGCATAAGTTCCGGTCAGACAGCCATAGCTTTCCTCCATGCCAAAGAGGTAAGTTCCCTTTCCGCTCTTCTCGAACTCTAAGATCTTCTGTCCGATGAACTTGAATCCGGTCAATACTTCGATCAGCTCGATGCCATAGTATTTTGCGATCGCATCTGCCATATTGGTAGAAACGATAGACTTCACAAATGCACCATCTGCCGGAAGTCCCTGTAACTCCCTCTTCTGTCCGATCAGGTAATCTCCGATCAGGCATCCGGACATATTTCCGGTCAGGGAATGGTATTCTCCTGTTTTTGCATCCTTTACATAAACGCCAAGACGGTCTGCATCCGGATCTGTAGCAAGGATCAGGTCTGCATCTACCTTCTTGCCGAGTGCAAGTCCGAGTGTGAATGCTTCCTCAGCCTCCGGGTTCGGATAGCTGACAGTCGGGAAGTCTCCATCCGGAAGCTCCTGCTCCGGTACAACATATACGTTCTTGAAGCCAAGCTCTTTTAACACACGGCGTACCGGAATATTTCCTGTTCCGTGAAGTGGTGTGTATACGATCTTAAGATCGCCGCCGACTGCATCGATCGCATCCTGATGTACGACTAACTTCTTTAACTCTGCAATATATGGATCATCGATATTTGCTCCGATCGTCTCATATAAGCCTGCTGCCTTTGCATCTGCAAGCTCCATCGTCTTAACATTGTTATAGTCGGTTACTTTCTTTACCTCATCCATGATTCCGGTATCGTGTGGCGGTGTGATCTGTGCACCGTCCTCCCAGTATACCTTATATCCATTATACTCAGGTGGATTGTGGCTTGCAGTAATGTTGATACCTGCAATACACTTTAAGTAACGTACCGCATAGGAAAGCTCCGGTGTCGGTCTTAAGGATTCAAATACATATGCCTTGATTCCGTTTGCTGCAAGACAAAGTGCTGCAATATCTGCGAATTCCGGTGACATGTGTCTCGAATCGTATGCGATCGCAACGCCTCTCTTCTCGCCATGTACCTTTAAGATATAATTGGCAAGTCCCTGGGTCGCCTTACGCACCGTATAAATGTTCATACGGTTGGTTCCTGCTCCGATCACACCTCTTAAACCGGCAGTACCGAACTCCAGATCACGATAGAAACGATCTTCAATCTCTTTTTCATTCCCCTCGATTGCCTTTAACTCAGCCTTTGTGTCTGCATCAAAGTAATCGTTTGCAAGCCATGACTCATACATTGCTCTGTAACTCATTCTTTTTCCTCCTAAATATTCATAATATGCTTTATCATTCAATCGTCCGGTATCTCCTAATCCGAACTGGATGAACTTCCGGTTAATGTATCAATGACATCGGACAGTGTCTTGTAATAATCACTGTTTGTCTTGCTCTTCGTCGTCTCTGTCTCCGTAGATGACTTTGTCTTACTCTTTGCGGAAGAACTGCTGCTCTTTTCGGAAGAGGAGGAAGTGTCTGTCTTTTCTGTTGTCTTCTCCGTATCCGTCGTCTTCTCACTGCTTCCCGAAGAGGATGTCATGGCTACCTGTATCGTAGCCTCACTGGTATGTACATACAGACGCTTCGACCATGTATCGTAGCCTTCTGCAACAATCTCTAACTTGTGAACGCCATATTTTAACTTCTGCGGCTTCGTATAGTCGATCGTCTCTCCATCGATCGTCATCACCGCATTTTCTACACCTACTTCAAAGGTAACCTCACAGAACTTCGGGCCTTCTCCCTTTAGTTCATTTAAGTCTACCACGGTCTCTTCGCCACGCGTGACCACGATCTCCTTCGAGTCCCCATAGCCGTCGTTGGCAACCGATAGCAGATAGGTTCCTTCTGTCATCTCCACCTGCATGTCCTTCGTGACCGGAAGGTAAACCTTCGTCCCAATGCTCAGCCAGCCGCCTTCAAAAAGCTCTGTATTCTTAAGCGTGATCGTTCCATGCCCGGAGGTCACTGACACCGAAAGGATCTTCCGGTCGATACCTATGATCCGCAGGATGTCCTTGTCGGTAATATCCGATAACCTGATCTGATTCTCATCGGAAAAGACCTTAAGATCTGTCTCATAGTAGTACTTTGTCCCTGCGATCTGGATCATATCCTGATCCTCCTCAATGGAAAAACGGGTAATATCATCGTACTCCCAGACCTCTGTCGTGATCTGCACCTGCATAAGCTCCTTCGTCTTCGGGGACTGCGTGATCGTCACAACACGTCCCGGAAGCAGCTCTGCGATCGACATGTAATCGCCATACTTATTCAGAAAGCCGGTACCATCGTTATAGGTAAATGCCTCCTGCCGCTTCTGTCCTAAGCTGTATAACTGGATCGTACTGTTTGTCGTATTCACGCTTAATACTTCATACAGCGTCTTCACATCCACCGTTTCATCCACGGTGCTCTCTGTTTCTTCCTCTACGTCCACCGCTTCTTCTGTCTTTGTCTGCGATGGAGCACGCACACCTGCCTCGATCTGTCCCTTGGAGGTATTCTGTGTGCAGCCGGTCAGAAAGATCAGGATGCAGCTATATAAAATTGCAATAAAAAAAATTGATGTCTTCTTCATTTGTACATTATAACCTATTCTTTTCGAAAATTAAATAAGATTCTTAAAAAGTGTTCTCTTTGTTCTTCCTGTTCGATCACACGGTTCAGCTTTTCAATATTGCGTCCGGAGATCCAGGACTTATTCGAATTGTAATAATGGTTTGCGATCTTCCAGAATTTTTCCGGATAGGACAGCCGGATATAGAGCTGCTCATACTCCACCGGGGCAAGCTGCCGCTTTTTCTCATAGGCGGCTGTCATATCCACCGCCAGCCCGACATTCCAGTTATGCTTTTCCATCATTTTCCGCATAAAATTCGCAAGATCTCGGATATACATATCATACACTGCGTTTTCAAAATTGGTAAGATGCACACCATCCTTGGCAAAAAGCACATTGTGCTGGTTGAAATCCCCGTGGCAGATCCCACTGTAACGTTCCCACTCTTCATCCGAGATTGTCTCCATCTGATGCTTCAGCCGCTCGGTCACATGCTCTGCCTTGCCTGCAAAATTGTCGTAATTCCTTAAAAAGAGCATCTCAAACTCATTTTTACTCTTTTTGCCACGAATGTAATTGCGCACTTTTTTCAGTTCCCGGTTATGCTTCTCATATTCCATAAGCAGTGTCTGTCTGCGGATCTGTAATCCATCCGGTACTTCTGTATCCCCTTTATGTAATGCCTGATGAAAGTCCGCTAACAATGTGACTGCGGCTAACAGGTCATCCCTGTTTTTTGCCTCACACTCCCTGCCTTCTATGTAATCGCGCACATAATACCGCGTCTCATCCACATCCGTCGCTAATACCGTCTCTTTGGTTGTCCGTATGATACGATCCACAAGAATCCCCTTATCTGCCGCCTCTGCCAAAAAGGCCGCCATAAATTCCGCCCGTACTTCCGATGTATCGAATTCCTTTATAATGACCTTATTTTCCTCTGTCGTACAGATATATGCACCACGTCCCTTTTGGATCTCCGTTACCGGAAATGCGTACTGCTCAAAAAGCTGTTCGGATAAACTATACACAAAAACCCCTCCATATGATTATTCTTGTTTATCATATGAAGAGGTTCTTTAAAGTATACCCAATCAGTTTTTCTTTTGTATTCATCGACGGATCATCGAGCACTAACTCTAACAGCTTCTGTAAGACGCTGCCGATCTGTGGCCCCGGCTTCATTCCGGCTGCGATCAGATCCGATCCACCGACCGCAAGCTGTTTTAAGGACATGCACTCCTGCTCACGTATGATCGCATCATAGATCTGCTCATAGTCTCTTAAATATTCCAGCTTCTTTGACTGCATGTAGCTGCTCTGTGCAAGGATGTCTGCACGCTTTACTTCGAATAAAAGCTTATAATCCGGCAGCCCTGCCCGGTAAACTGCGCGGCGTATTGCCTTACGCTCTAACTTCGGATTCACATCATGTACACGGATCAGTCCACGTACGGCATCGATCGTGGCATTGTCCATCTTAAGCCGCCGCATGATCTTGCGCGCAAGCTCTGCTCCCTGCTCCGGATGTCCGTAAAAGTGATCGATCCCCTGTTCGTCTGTCGTCTTACAAAGCGGCTTTGCCACATCGTGGAGCAGCATCGTATAGCGCAGCACCTTATCCGCACGTATCTCACATAATGCCGCGATCGTATGCTCTCCGACACTGTAACAATGGTGCGGATGATGCTGTGGGGTCTCCATCATAGCATCCCACTCCGGCAGAATCACAGCCGAGATACCGGTCTGATACAGGGTGCGCAGTTCCTCCGGATGTGCAGACAGCAAAAGCTTCGTCAGTTCGACCTGGATACGCTCTGCACTGACCTTTCTCAGATTCTCGGCAAGCTCCTCGATCGCTGCTCTTGTCTCCGCTTCGATCGTAAAGCCAAGCTGCGCCGCAAACCGTACAGCACGCAGCATCCGAAGTGCATCTTCTCCAAAGCGTTCCCTTGCATTCCCCACACAGCGGATAATGCCACGTCTCAGATCTCCGATCCCGTCAAAGGCATCCACCAGACCGGTTGTCTCATTGTATGCCATCGCATTGATCGTAAAATCCCGCCGCTTCAGATCTTCTAACAGATCCGAGGTAAAGGTAACCTCTTTTGGATGCCTTGCATCCTCGTATTCTCCATCGATCCGGTAGGTCGTCACCTCATAGCCGACATGATCGACCATGACCGTCACCGTTCCGTGCTGGATTCCGGTATCGATCGTCCGTTTAAAGATCGCCTTCACCTGCTCCGGTCTTGCCGATGTCGTAATATCCCAGTCCTGCGGACTGCGTCCTAGGATGGTATCCCGGACACAGCCACCAACTGCATAGGCGTCCTGCCCGTGCCTTTGCAATTCATTCAATATCCATCTGACTGCCTCTGGAAGCTGTATCTGCATGCTGTTTACCATCCTGTTTCTTTATGCCATAAATCTGTATGTACCCTTTGTGCTCGTCTTCACACTATACATCAGATCATCTGCCTGTTTTACCATTTCATTAATATCTTCCTCGGTCGTTACATCATGGGATGTGATAATTCCGATCGAGCATGAAATCTTGCGATTCTCATCGATGGAGATCTGTTCTCCTAATGTCTCTGTGATCGCATCCTTAAAGCCATCTGTCTTTTCGATCTGTACATAGATCTCTTTTGCAAGCTGTTCGATCTTCTCCCTGTCGTCCGTGTACAGGAATACGATGAATTCATCCCCGCCGTAACGCGATACCTCACCGTATGCACCGCATACCTGTACGAAAATATCTGCCATGGACTTTAAGATCAGATCTCCGACATCATGTCCAAAGGTATCGTTGTAGCCCTTGAAATTATCCAGATCGATAAACATCAGTCCAAACCGGTGCTCCATCTCGCCCTTACGAATCTTCGCTGAGACATGTTCGATATTCTGATAGAAGCCCTTCCGGTTATTGATACCGGTAAGCTGATCGGTCACTGCCGACTCATACAGCTTCTGGTTCATCTGATAGATCTGCTCATATGCATTCAGTCTGTTTAAGGCGTTTACAACCTCACGGAATAACAGCTCATAGATATTCAGATCATCCTCATCTAACATGTAGCGGTTAACCGAAGAATGCCAGTTATCCTTCATCAGTACATAGATGATCACGATACTCTCAACCTTACCGTTGTTAAAGTACGGGATCGCTACCATCGAACATACATTATCCTCCCCGAACATGGATACCACATCTAAATGCTCGGAATAGTTGTTGCTGATCTTCGAAACAGCAAAGCCCTTCTGGTTCTCTTCAAAAATGTCAGACAGTGTCTGTAACATCTCTTCTGAGATCTCCTGCTCGGTATTATTATACAGGATGTCCGCATGTTCTTCGCCGTACTGGATATAAACTGCCTTGTCCACAGTAAAATGATACAGGAAGGTCTTCATAACGGTATCCAATAACTGATCCGGTGTCACATTCGCAACATCTAAAAGTCTCTGCCACGTAGAAATAAAGTCCATCTGACGCTTCTTCGTCTGATATGCACGGCTTAAGCTCTCCTGACGGAGCAGTGTCTCCATCTGTGCATTCGTCAGCTCCTTCGGCGGCTCTTTTTTCAGATAATCCTTCACCACATCTAAGACCTTTAAGCTGTCCTCAAGATTGTTGCGGTGTGTGCTGCTCTCATACTGTTCTAAGACTGCACGTTCCATATCCATCAGTTCACGCCGTCCTGTTTTCTCATAAAAAGCAATCCGGCTCTGACGGAACAGACGGTAACAATAGAACTGGTTTCCTTCTGCACGGACCAGATGGAATTCCGCCGTTCCAAAGTCTTCAAACGCAGCTACTTCATTCCCTTCTTCTTCGTTCAACAGCGCGCGTGAAAAATAATACAGGAACATATCATCATCACACTTTGCATAGTCATGGATGATCCCCAGCTCATTGTCCACATTCTCTTTTTCAATGATATAATTCAAAAACTGCTTACAGTTGTTCAGATACTGGATGCAGTTAAAATGATTTCCGATCTTCTGATTACACAGTGCCAACAGTCCATAGAGCTTCGACAGGTTGCAGACACGGAGACTGTTTAAGTTCAGCTTCTCAATGACCTTCATGCAGCGCATGATGTCATCGTTTGCCTCACGGAACTCACCGAGTGCGATACAGTTGATCGCATGGTTGTAATAGACCTCAGCGATGTCCTCCGGCAGGCTCAGATTATAAAAGACCTCTAATGCCTTATCCATGAAGATCTTGGCTTCTTCGTTCCTTCCCAGTGCACAGAGATTGTAGCCCAGTCCACAGAACACACGTCCGACTTCCAGTGATGACTTATCACTCATCGTCTCAAAGGTACGAACCGAATACAGTGTCGAGATCTCATGCATGCCGTTTGTGGATGCAAGCATGATATTCTTCTGATATGCACTGTAGACCAGTTGTTCATTACCGATCTCTTTCGCGATTGAGATTCCCTTGCTAAAATAGATCAACTGCTCTTCTGACTTGTATGCCTTTGCAACCATTTCCGGCTTGTTATCATATGCATAGATATAAATATATGCCATATGATTACGGTAATTGTACTTGATCAGCTTCTCGATCAGTTGATCGCTGATCTCGACATTATCTGCACAGAAGAAGATATTGCACCAGCCGGACATCTTCGCCTGGACCTCAAGCAGTTCTGCAACAAACTGCCAGTCCTCCTTTTTCGCCTCGATCGCCGCGGTTCTTGCTAACTTCGCAGTGCGCACCGCTTCCTTTAACTTACCCTGATACATATAGACCAGTGCAGTCATATATTCCGCATAGAAGGATGCAAATGCCTTACTATTTGTAAGCTTCAGATGCTTGATCTCTTCACAGAGTTCGAGTGACTTC